>CAYNYY010000006.1:0-38274 GCA_964401625.1 uncultured Candidatus Saccharibacteria bacterium | reverse complement strand
ACCTCTTTGAGAAATCTCTACTGCTTTTTTAATTGCCTTGTTTAAGTTTTTTGTTTTATAATTTTCTATCTTTAAATTTAAACCTAATAACTTATCAGTTCCCGCACCTGAAATAAACACTATGGCTTTACAATTTTTATTTATAGTCTTAATTAAATCATTTAATTCAAGTTTTTTATCCGAACCACCACAAATTAAAATAATATTTTTCTCATCTACCTTAGGTCTAGAAAAAGTTAAAGCTTTAATACCTGCAATAGTAGCGGCGGGAGTTGTCGCATTATTATCATTATATATTTTAATTCCTTTATATACTCTTAATAATTGGAGTCGCCCTTCTAACCCCTTAAAATCTTTTACAGACTTTTTTATTTTTGAAACTGGTATTTTAAATTGATTAGCAACTTCAACTGCACAAGCCAAGTTTTCTCGATTGTGTTCTCCTGGAATATTAAATTTCCAATCAATAATATTTTTTTTATCAATAATTATAAATTTTCCTTTTACATCTTTTGATTTAATAAATTTTTTCATTCCTGGACAAATAATCAATGTATCAGATTTTGTTTGGTATTTAAAAATTTTACTTTTATCATTAAAATATTTTTTCATAGAATTTTTATAATAATTCATATGGTCAGGCATAAAAGTAGTAAAAACAGAAATATTAGGAGAATTTTTAGCTTCTCCAAACCCTTGTAACTGCCAAGAATCTAATTCACATATTAAAATGTCTCCTTCTTTTATTTTTTTTAATAAAGGTAGAGTAGCTACACCACGAACATTTCCTCCAAGATAAACGTTTTTCTTTAAGAATTTTTTGTTATCTTTTAGAATTTTATAAATAATGGCTGTCGTCATGGATTTTCCTCTTGTTCCTGTTATCCCAACTATTGTTATTTTAGGAGCATATTCAATAAGAAGTGACACATCCATCTTAATTGGAATTTTATTTTTCTTGGCTTCTTTTAAATAGATAGAATCTGATGGAACACCAGCTGCTTTCATTATCATATCTCTACCTTTAAAATCTTCTAAACGATGTTTACCTAAAATAAATTTTATATTCTTATATTTACTAAGAGCATTAATTGAAGTTTTTAACTGCTCTTTACTTTTCAAATCAGTCACTATCAAATCTACACCACACTCTGCTAAAAATTTAGTGTAGCCTATTCCCCTACCTAAAAGCCCCAGCCCCATGACTGTAATTTTTTTCCCTTTAAAGTCTTTTTTACAATTTTGACATATTTTGTTTTCTGATTTAGATTCTACCATTTGATAAAAATAAATTATGTTTTATAATGTTACCAGCCTTGCTGGGTTTTGTTTGAGAGTTTATTTTTTTAATAAATATTTTTGTAATTCTTCCATATCGTCAAAATGGGTTTTAACACCGTTGGCTTCTTGATATTTTTCATGACCCTTACCAGCAATCAGAACAAAATCTCCCGAAGATGCCAAAGAACAAGCTTTTTCAATAGCTTGATAGCGATCAGTAATTATAAAAACTTTATTTTCTAAATAAAAGTCATCAATACCTTTTTTCATATCTTCTATTATAGCTTCAGGCTTTTCAGTTCGAGGATTATCTGATGTAAGAATAAGAATATCACTCATATTGTAACCGAGACGAGCCATAATAGGTCTTTTGCTTCTATCTCTATCTCCGCCACAACCTATAACAGAAATGACTTTTCCATTTCCTTTTATTTCTTTAATCGTTTTCAACACATTATCTAATGCATCTGGACTATGAGCATAATCAATAATACCAGTAATTCCTTTTTTATTTTTAATATGTTGAAATCGTCCAGGAATAGAATCTAAGGTTTTAATTATTTCTTTGATCCTATCTTTATTTTGCCCAAGTAAAATTGCAGTTCCATAAACAGCTAAAATATTATAAAGATTGAATCTTCCAATTAATTTTGTTTCTAACATTTGAGAAAAATCAGCAGAATGTTCTAGGCTATAAGTATATTTTTTAGCCTTAGTTGTTTTAGTGATGGTTAATCCATTAGGATCATCTATATTAGTTAAAGAGAAGGCACTAGCTGGAAGCGTCTCAAAAAATCCCCTTTTCGCTTTCCGATAATTTTCAAGTGTTTTATGGTAATCTAAATGATCTAAAGTTAAATTAGTGAAAATTCCTCCAACAAAAGAAATTCCTGAAATTCTTTTTTCCGGGACAGAATGAGAACTAACTTCCATAAAACAATACTCACATTCGGCATTAACCATATCAGAAAGTAACTTGTTTAAAATAACAGAATCGGGTGTTGTTCGTTCTGCTTCAAATGATTTATCATTTATTTTATTAACTATCGTACCTATCATTCCAACTTTATAACCAAGTCTAATAAAAAGCTGATAAAGAAGAGTTGCAACAGTTGTTTTACCATTTGTTCCTGTAACTCCAACTAATTTCAATTTTCGCGAAGGATTATCATAAAAATTACCAGAAATTATACCAGCAACTTTATGAGTATCAGAAACTTTAATATAAGTAATCGCTTTTTGATATTCATCCAAATCATTTTGATGAATTATAACCTTTGCTCCTTTTTTTATTACTTCGTTCACAAAAGAATGACCATCAACAATGTTTCCGACTAACGCTATGAAAAGAGAGTTCGGCTCAATTATTTTAGAATTCAAGGATATCGAAGAAACTGAAACATTTACATTTCCATGCGAATCTAAAATAGATATTCCTTCTAATAATTCATTTAATATCTTCATAATCTAACTTATTAACCATTTCTTATATTCTTCTATAATTTTTTCAACAACATCAACGAGAGGTATCTCTTCCGTGTTAATCACTAAATCAAAATTATCATGAGAAGTTTGGTCCTCAATATTATATAATTCCTTATACCTTTTTCTTTCACTTAATAATCTTTCTTTTATTTTTTTAATAATAGATTCTTTGGTATTAAAATCACCTGTAGCTTCTGTCTGTCTGTCTGGATTGATATTTTTATCCTTTAAAATCCTTTCTGATGCTATCTCTAAATTGAGCTCAAGAAAAACTTTAAATGATTCAGGAATAAAATAAAAACCAAGTCTAGAATCTAAAATCACATTTTCTAATTTACCTATTTTTAAATTATAATTATCAAGAATTTTATCTATAGATTGATCATTCTCTGCTATTTTACTTAAATCCCCCAATGATATACCTCTTTCATTGGCAATCTCTCTCATAAAATCACCTGTAGAATAATGATGATAATCAAGAGTTTTGGCCAACATTTTAGCAGTTGATGATTTTCCGCTTCCTAATGTGCCAGCAATTGTAATGATGTGTTTTTTCTCCATTATCATTATTTTATCATAAAAATAGCTAAATAAAAACTCTTATGATATAGTATTTTTATGAATATTTTAGCTATTGAAACATCTTGTGATGAAACTGCCATAGCGGTTGTTGTGGTAAAAAATATTGAATCAAAAGTTAATTTTAAAATTTTAGGGAATAATATTTCTTCACAAATTAAAATACATACTCAATATGGTGGTGTTTTCCCAATGATGGCGAAAAGAGAACATACTAAAAATATTTTTAATGTCTTTAAAAAAGTTTTAAGGGAAGCAAATTTGTTTTCTACTTATAAAAAAGATATAAAATTATCGGCGCAAAGAAATAAAGAATTAAATAAAATACTAGAGAAAGAACCAAAACTTTATGATAATTTTATAGAAGGAATAACTAAAATTAGAAAACCAAAAATTGACGCCATCGCAGTAACAATAGGTCCAGGACTTGAACCAGCATTGTGGGTTGGGATTAATTTTGCTAAGGCTCTTAGTAAATACTGGGATATTCCTATTATCCCAGTTAACCATATGGAGGGGCATATATTTTCCATTTTTCCTAAAAAAAGTAAGAGTTTTGTGATCAATAAAAAAGATGGTTTGTTCCCGATGCTTTCGTTGCTCGTTTCAGGAGGTCACACAGAATTAGTTTTAATAAAAGATTGGATGAAATATAAAAAAATTGGGCAAACTCGAGATGATGCCGCTGGCGAAGCTTTTGATAAAGTAGCTAGAATGCTCGGGCTTCCCTATCCTGGTGGACCAGAAATTTCTAAATTAGCAGAAATGGAGAGAAAAAGCGAAGATAAAATGCTTGATTTTTCACGGTCTGACTCCTCGTCCTCCCTTATCCGAGGACCTGAAAAATCAAACATTTTGTCGAAGCAGGTACATTTTCCTCGCCCAATGATAAATTCAAAGGATTATGATTTTTCTTTTTCTGGTTTAAAAACTGCTGTTCTTTATTATCTGAGAGATAATAAAATTAGAGAAAAGGATAAACCAAAAGTTGCGAAAGAATTTGAAAATGCTGTTGTAGAAACACTAGTCTATAAAACAATTAAAGCAATAAGAGAGTATCAAATTAAAACCTTAATTGTAGGAGGTGGAGTTTCAGCTAATAGATATTTACAAAAAATGATGAAAGAAGAAGTCCAAAAACTAAAATTAAGTAGTCTGACTACTCAAAAAATAAAAATCTATTTCCCTTCTAAAAAATTAACTGGTGATAATGCTCTTATGATAGCCATTGCTGGATATTTTCAATACCAAAATAAGAAGATGGCAAAAAATATAAATTTAATTAAAGCCAAAGGAAATCTATCTTTATAAATTGAAAAGAAATCTTAAAAATGCTATATTTTATAGTATGAATGAAGATAATCTGAATATTAATCCTAAACTCTTAAAACCTTACGACCCTCAAAATACTGAAGATAAGATATACAAACTTTGGGAAGAAAGTGGATTTTTTAACCCTGATGTTTGTATAGAAAAAGGAATAATTGATGAAAAAGCAGAACCATTTTCCATTGTTTTACCACCACCAAATGTAACTGGAACTCTTCATATCGGTCATGCTTCAATGCTTACCATTGAAGATATTATGGTCCGCTTCGCTAGAATGAACGGTTATAAAACTCTCTGGCTTCCAGGAACTGATCATGCCGCAATCGCAACTCAAACGAAAGTTGAAAAACTACTTCAAAAAGAAAAGATTAAAAAGAGTGACTTAGGTCGTGAAGAATTTTTAAATAGAGTCAACAAGTTTGCTAAAAATAGTCATAATATAATTATTGACCAAATGAAAAAAATGGGGGCTTCAGTTGATTGGTCTCGCGAAGCTTTCACTCTTGACGATAAGCGTAATTTAGCTGTTCGTACTGCTTTTAAGAAAATGTACGAGGATGGGTTGATTTATAGAGGATATCGTGTTGTCAATTGGGACCCAAAAGGTCAGACAGTTATTTCAGATGATGAAATTATTTATGAAGAGAGAAAAGCTAAATTTTATACTTTCAAATATTCAAAGGATTTTCCTATCTCAATATCAACAACAAGACCCGAAACAAAAGTTGGAGATACTGCAGTGGCTGTCCACCCAAAAGATCCACGCTATAAAAAGTATATTGGTAAAACTTATGTTATAAAAAACTTCTGTGGAGTTGAATTGAAAATAAAAATTATTGGAGATGAATCAGTAGAAAAAGATTTTGGAACAGGAGCTCTAGGAGTAACTCCAGCTCATAGTAAAATAGACTCAGAAATAGCGACTAGACATAATCTTCCTACAAAACAAGTAATCAATGAATACGCCAAAATGATTGTAGGTGGTGAAAATATATTAAATAAAAAAACAACAGAAGCTAGACTAATTATAGTAGAATGGCTTAAAAAAGAAGGTTTACTTGAAAAAGAAGAAGAAATTATTCAAAATATCTCAAAAGCTGAAAGAACAGGTGGAATAATAGAACCATTACCTAAACTTCAGTGGTTTATAAATGTAAATAAACCAATCAAAGATAGAGGTGGAAAAACTTTAAAAGAATTGATGATGGAACCAGTCAAAAATGAAGATATTGCAATTATTCCTAACCATTTTAAGAAGGTTTATTATAATTGGATAGAAAATTTACATGACTGGTGCATTTCTAGACAGATATGGTACGGGCACAGAATACCTGTTTGGTATCATGAACCAAAATGTGTTCCTATCCCCGGAAGAGAAAAAGAAGTATCTAAATGTGAAGAAATAATAATAGGTAATGATCCCCAAAAATGTGAACATTGCAATGCAAATTTTGAACAAGACCCAGACACTTTAGATACTTGGTTTTCTTCTGGACTTTGGACTTTTTCAGCTCTTGGTTGGCCAGCACAAACAAAAGATTTAATAATATATCATCCAACAAATATTCTAGAGACTGGCTATGATATATTATTTTTCTGGGTAGCAAGGATGATTTTAATGAGTCAATATTTACTCGGAGAAATTCCATTTAAGATAGTTTATCTTCACGGTTTGGTTCGTGATGCTCAAGGAAGAAAAATGAGTAAATCTCTTGGCAACATAATAGACCCACTTGATGTCTCAAAAAAGTTTGGGGCTGATGCGGTTAGAATGTCTCTTATTATTGGAACAGGTCCTGGAAATGATAGCAAAATGTCTGAAAATAAAATTAAGGCTTATAAAAACTATGCCAATAAACTTTGGAACATCGCTAGGTTTGTTTTAAGTAATACAGCTGATATAGAGTATGATGAAGATTTTGATAAATACACGAAAAAGGACTTAGAATTAATAAAAGAAAGACATAAACTTATTGAAAATATTACTAAGGAAATGAAAGAATATAAATTTTATCTTGTCGGAGAAAAAATATATCAATATACCTGGTCAAGATTTGCCGATGTTATTATAGAAAATAGTAAGAAAAAATTAGAGAATGGAACGAGAGAAGAAAGCATTTCAAGAAAACAATTTTTATTACATACCTTAATAAAAATACTAATTATACTGCATCCATTTATGCCATTTGTAACAGAAGAGATTTGGTCTTTTATTCCGATTAAAAATAAAAAATTATTAATAGTAACTAAGTGGCCAATAATTAAGTAATGCTAAATTTATTTGAAGAATCTAAAAGTTTTATTTTAGCCGTTCTTAGTGGTGTAATACCAGCAATTTTTTGGCTTTGGTTTTGGTTTAAAGAAGAAGATGATAAAAAGCCAGAACCAATTGGCTTAATAGTTTTAACATTTTTAATTGGGGGACTTTTTGTTTTTGTTGCAATTTGGATGGAGAGATATTCTTTAAATTTTATTCAAAATAATACAATTCAAATTATAGTTTGGGCAGCTATTGAGGAGATATTGAAATTCATCGGCGTAATGATTATACTTTTATCAAGTAATATCATTGATGAGCCAATTGACTATCCAATGTATTTCATCGCTGTAGCTCTTGGGTTTGCTGCTGTTGAAAATGTGCTATATTTAATAGAGCCAATCAAGACAAATGGAATGGTAGTTGGTTTACTAACTGGTAACTTAAGGTTCCTCGGATCAACGTTACTGCATGCTATTTCTAGTAGCATGATTGGAAGTGCTCTTGGCTTATCTTTTTACTTGAAAAAATATCGTAATAGATTTGCCTTAATAGGAATTTCGTTAGCTATTATCTTGCATAGTGCCTTTAATTTTTTTATAATGAAAGGAAATGGCGAAAACTTTCTTAGTGTCTTTGGTTTATTATGGGTCGTCGTAATTATTAATATTCTTATTTTTGAAAAATTAAGACGTATGGGAAAACATATTTCCCCATACGTAACGCAATAAAATTACTTATGGAAAAAAAGAAATCATTTTTAGAACGTTTAACTGGAAGCATCCGAATGGAAGAAGAAGATGCTCAAGAAAATCATTCTTCTAATACAGCAAGAACTATCAATGTCTCTGACGAAAACTCAGTAGATTTAAAAGATATACATAATGAAGAAAAGTTAGAAATGGAAGATGAGTCTGATGCAGAATTAACTATTGATTTATATCAAACTCAAAGTGAAATAATTATTCAAACAATGGTTGCTGGAGTTCATCCTGACAATCTATCAATTACTATAACTCGTGATATGGTTGTAATTCGTGGAAAAAGAGAAGAAAATCAATCAGTCAATACTGAAGATTATTTTACTCAAGAATTATATTGGGGGTCATTTTCCCGAACGATTTCATTACCTGAGGAAGTAGATCCGGAAGAAGCAGAAGCTATTGAGAAGCACGGATTGCTTATCATCAGACTTCCAAAGATAAATAAAAATAAAGAAACAAAATTAAAAGTAAAATCTATTTAATATAAAAAACACCTTAGCTTAAAGCTAAGGTGTTTTTTTTGTATATTATTTTGTGTGTTGTATGTGCTTGGGGGCGGGCTCGAACCGCCGACCACACGCTCTTCAAGCGCGTGCTCTACCAACTGAGCTACCCAAGCAATTACATTCCTCTAGGTTTTATGAAGAAGCTCATTATTTTCTTTAGATAACTCTAAATTTTTTTCCAAAAGCTCCTTAATACTAGAATCCATAAAAAAAATATAACATAATTATAATAAAAATAAAAGCTAAAAAAGTACTAACTTTATTAAATTATTGGTGCATCCTTTAAATATTCTACTCCAACTTTATCACCTCCACCAAGATACTCCATATTTTTTTACATGATTATTCCAACTCTAAATCTATTTTTGAAAAAATTAATATATAAAAACTTTTTTTTGGACAAATTATATTTTACCTATCAAATCAATTCCTGGTTTTAGTATGTCATCCCCAGGAGTCCAACTTGCTGGACAAACATTACCGGAATGTTCTTCAACAAACTTGGCAGCTTCAACTTTTCTTAGTGCCTCTGCAGCACTCCTTCCTATATCATTATTATGTATTTCCATTGCCTTAAGAACTCCACTAGGATTTATTATAAATGTTCCCCTTAACGCAATTCCTTCATCCTCTATATAAACACCAAACATCCTTGAAATTTTTCCCGCTGGATCTGCAAGCATTGGATATTTAACTTTTCCTATTGCTTCGGACTCATCATGCCATGCTTTATGAACATAAGCAGTATCTGTACTTATACTCATTATTTCAGCTCCATTTTTCTTAAAATCTTCATAATGTTTCTGCATATCTTCTAATTCTGTTGGACACACAAACGTAAAATCAGCAGGATAAAACATTAATACAACCCACTTACCTTTATAATCAGATAATTTTAGTTTTTTTATATCTTCTTGATAATAAGCATCAACTTCAAAATCAGGAATTTGTTCATTTATTTTTATCATATTATTTTTAATTTATTAGTTATATATTACGAATGGTAACACAAAAATAAAAACACAACAATCTATATGTTATTGGTTATCTCCATCCCCTCTTTTCTCCATTCAAATATACCGCCGGCCATACTGTGTACATTTTCAAAACCAAGTTTTAGCATTTCATCTACGGCAATTAGAGACCTAGCCCCACTTGCACAATATACAACATAACTTTTTTCTTTATTAAGTTTACTAGCTTCTTCTTCAAAAATTGGATTGTGGATATCAATGTTGATACTTTCTATTATATGACCCTGTTTATATTCTTCTTTCGTCCGAACATCTAAAATTGTTGCTCCATTATCAATATACATCTTCGCTTCCTTTATATTAATTTCATTAATCATATTTTATTTAAACTTACTTAATAGTGTTATTCAATAATAAAATATCATTGAATAAACCGACTAATTTTTATTTAAATCTTATAATTTAATATTAACAATAATTCACATCCAATGCAATTTTATTATTATCTAATTTCTGGTGCCCTTACCAGGAGTTGAACCTGGATCAGCTCGTTAGGAGTGAGCTATTCTATCCATTGAACTATAAGGGCAAGATATATACAAATTATAAAAACACCACTAGTGGTGTTTTTATAATACTTTATTATTTTAAAAAATACTACTATTCTTTAATCCCTAAAAGTTCTGAAATCTGTGGTTTATTGAAACCAACAATTAATTTTTCACCAATGATTATTACTGGAACACCCATTTGCCCACTTTTATCCATCATCTCTTTTCTTTTTTCTAAATCCTGAGAAACATCAAAATCTTCAAATTCTACATTATTTTCTTTAAAAAAATCTCTAGCCATATGACAAAAATGACATGTGGGGGTACTATATATTCTGACTTTTTGCATAATAATTATTTTTCTAGCTCATCATAATATAATAAAGATGGCTATAATTTAACTAATAATTTTTTAACCTAATTAAATTATAGCATAAAATAATTTTTATATTAAAAAAATAAACTATTATTAAATGTGCGGTCGGCGGGAATCGAACCCGCACCCGATGCTTGGGAAGCATCAATTCTACCACTAAACTACGACCGCAAATATTTTTGTATTATTATATCTTATATTATATATATTATTTGAAAAAATTTATTATCCAATTCCAAAAACTATACTTAACTAGAGTTTTCGTTTTAGAAGAGGTCTCTTCATTATTATTAACTATAATAATCATCTTTTCTCCTTGTTTAACAACTTGATATTTCTCTCTGATAATACTTTCAATACCCTCTTTAGTATGCATCTTAGCGATATCCTGAGTCAAAATATTCTCTCTATTACGTAGAGCTTGTATATTATCTAAGGCCAAATCTTTTTGTTTAACTGTTTCTCTTTCTTTTTTAGTAAGATTAACAACTCTAAAAGCAGAAAAAATTAACAACCCTAAGAATAATATCAAAGTTAAAGGTGCATACCAAAAATTATATTGCTTTTTCTTCTTGAATTCTGCCATAAAAAACTATATAATCATATTATGTTTTTTAGCACAAAAGGTCAACGAAAAATGAGGATAATATTCGGGATTATTTCGGTTTTAGTTATCATTAGCATGATTTTACTATATCTTCCCATCTCTTAACTCAAAAATCAATTACTATTTTTCATCATCTTTAAGAATACTTCGTGAGAGATGTTTATTTTTGAGTTGGTTCGCATTCTCTTTTTACCTTTCTTCTGCTTCTCTAATAATTTTTTCTTTCGACTAACATCTCCACCTCCTACTACTTTACTTCCATGCATCAAAACATCTTTCCGAAAAGCAGAGACAGATTTTGATGATATTATTCTACCAAGAGCTTTACCTTGAATTTTAAAAGCAAACTGTTGACGAGGAATAATTCTTTGTAATTTTTCAACTTGAGATTTAGCCTCTTCTTCTATTCTTCTACGCGAGACTATCCTCGTAAAAGCTACTACCGGCTCATTGGCCACAATGATATCCAATCTAACAACATCTGCTTCACGATAACCCTCTATCTCATAAGAGATAGAGGAATAACCCGAAGTAAGACTTTTTAAGTCATCGAAAAAATTACGCATTAATTCACGTAATGGCATTTTTAGATTAAGAGATGATCTATTATCTCCAAAATTTTCAGTTGTTTCTATTTTTCCCTCATGTTCATAAATAAAAGGCATTAATGAACTTAAGTAGATGGAGGGAATAATAATTTTTACATTTACCCAAGGTTCAAAAATCTTCAAAACATTCCCATCATCAGGGAAAAGATGAGGAGAGTAAATAATTTTTTCTTTTGGAGTTTTATCATCATTCAAAGAACTATTACGAAGAATTACTTTATAAGTTATTGATGGCATAGTGATAATTAAATCTAAATTAAATTCTCTATTTAATCTTTCTGTTATAATTTCTAAATGAAGCATGCCAAGAAAACCACAACGGAAACCACGACCAAGAGTTCCTGAAGATTCTTCTTCATAAGAAAAAGAGGAATCAGATAAACACAGACGTCCTAAGGCTTGTTTTAGATTAGGAAAATCATTTTGGCTTTCAGGATAGACAGATGCCCAAACAACTGGCCGAGGTTTCATATAGCCAGATAATGCTTTCATCGGATTTTTTAAATAAGTTATAGTATCACCAACAGAAGCAATTCCAGGTTTTTTAATACCAGTCACAATATATCCAATTTCTCCAGCTTTTATAGAATCCTTAAGTTCTTCTTTAGGAGAAAAAGTTCCCACTTCAAGAGAAATGAATTTTTCAGCTGAAACAGCAAATAAAAGAGGCATTCCTTTCTTAAATTCACCTTCCATCACCCGAACATAAACAATTACTCCGCGATGATTATCATATTTAAAATCAAAAACAAGAGCTTGCCCAGATGAGTTTATTTTTTCCGTTTTAGTTGGAGGTGGAATTCTTTTAATAATCTCTTCTAAAAGTCCTGTAACTCCTTCCCCAGTTTTACCTGAAACTAGAAGTATTGTATCTGAATCAATATCAAGTAAAAGAGCTACTTCTGTTTTTACTTCATTAATTCTTGCTAAAGGAGAATCAATTTTTGAAATTACTGGAATTATCACTAATCCGATATTACGAGCAAGTTGTAAGGTAGTTAGAGTCTGAGCTTGAACCCCTTGCGTAGCATCAATAAGTAAAATGGAACCTTCTACTGCTTTTAAAGCTCTAGAAACTTCATAAGAGAAATCTATATGCCCTGGGGTATCTATCAGATTAAGAATATATTCTTTTTTTTCTTTATTAGTACCAATCTCAGAAGACCAGAGCATTCTTACTGGTTGCATTTTAATAGTAATACCACGTTCACGTTCAAGTTCCATTGAGTCTAAAATTTGATTCTTCATTTTACGCTTTTCAATAGTACCAGTTACTTCTAACATCCTATCTGCTAAAGTACTTTTACCATGATCAATATGAGCAATTATAGAGAAATTTCGAATGTTACCAATAAGCATAATTCAATGTTATCAGATAAATCTTATAAAGAGAAGCTATTTCAGAAAAATTATAATTACATTTTTTTTATAATTCTCCTTGTCCTGGAGCTATCACACGATCATGATTTAATTTATGATTTAGAGTATTTATAATACTATGTAACTCCTTGTTTTTTATTAAGAGTAGAATGGCTATACCAAAAATTATACCAATAATGCCTGAAATAAACCCTTGAAGAAATATCCCATGAAAAGTTTTCAAATTAAAAATGTTACTAAATATTCCAAGAGAAATGTAAGTTGCTGTTCCGATAGTGATTGCTCCGATAAAACTCTGAATAAAAGTTGGCCAGAGTTTTAATGATATATTTCTTAAAAATTCTTTTTTGAATAATATCCATATTAGGAAAAAGTTTAAAATTGAACCAAGAGCATAAGCCAATGGTAAAGCCAACATTATTGTCCCTGGCACATTCTTAACTCTTAAGATATATTCAAGTTCAGAAAGTATATTCGGGTATGAATGAAAAATATGAACAAATGAATAAGCCATAACAACAACCATAATTGAAGAAAAAACATTCACAAATAAGGGTTTTTTTGTATTACCTGCTGCATAGTAACCTCGGACGAATAAAAGAACTAATCCTTGTGTAACTAAGGATATAACAAAAATAGCAACTGCAGCTGCAGTTAAACGAGTATCTGCCCAAGTAAATGTACGAGATCCAAGAATAACTCTAACAATTTGAGCCCTAAGAACTACTAATAAGGCCAGTACAGGCAAAGACCAAAAAATAATTTGCCGAGCAGCTTGTATTATATGATTAGCAAAATTTTTCATATTTTTACGAGAAAAAGATTCAACTAAAATAGGAAAGGCAGCTACCGAATATGAAATACCAATAATTCCTACTGGAACAGACTGTAAATTAAAAGAAAAAGTAAAAAGTGATATAGATCCTGCTTTCAAAGTAGATGCCATAGCTATGAGGACTATAAAAGCAATACTGTTGCTAGATAAAGTTAATGTCCTCGGCAATGATAATCTAGCAACTTGCCATACTTCTTTCCAAGCAATACGAGAAACTAATTTAGGAAGGAATTTATGATTTGCAACTATAGGAATCTGGACAAGAAGGTGTAAAATAGCACCAATAATTACACCAATCCCTAATCCATAAATTCCTAATATTGGATAAAGAAAAATTATTCCAGCTAAAATTCCAATATTATAAAATACAGGAGATAGAGAGAAAACAAGAAAATTTTTATATAATTGAGTTATAGTCCCTATTAGATTAGATAATCCAATAAAAATAGGAGATAATAGCATTATTCTGCTAACTGTAATAAGTAATTTTAATTGTGATTGTGAAAATCCTGGTGCGATGAGCTTAGCTAAATAAGGCATAGCTATAAGCATAATAATACTAGCAATAACCATGAATATTATGAAAGCACTGAATATATTGTTTAAGAATCTATGAGCTATTTCCTTTCCTTCTGGACCACTATTAATTTTACCAACGATAAAAGGCATTAAAACAGTTACAGAAGCCAATGAAGCGACAGAAATGTAGAGAAAATCAGGTATACGAAAGGCAGCGTAGTAAGTATCCAATATCGGTCCTGCCCCAACCATATAAGCTAACATTCTATCTCTAATTAAACCTAATATTTGGGAAAGAAAAGCAAAGCCGCCTAATAATAAAGCGGCTTCATTCATTCCATTAAGTTCTTTATTTAAAAATACTAGGATACGCTTAGCCATTTAGTTATATTTAATTATCATTAAAGCTATTTATTTAGCCTTAGTGTTCTTACTTGCAGTTTTATTTTTTGTTGTTGTTTTAACAGATGAATTGTTACCAGAAAGTGCTTTAATATCTTTTTTTATATTTTTATTATTTGGCAATGCTTTTTCTAACATGTGATATTGAAGTAAGGCATCATTTTTACGACCAGCTTTTCCATATGATTTAGCTAAGAGAAGATGGGCTTGAAAAGAACCTGGATCTAAAATAACTGACTGCTCAAAAGCACTAACTGCTCCCGTATAATCAGAATTACTATATCGAAGAATTCCTAATCTAAAGAATACCGTTGGATTATTGGGATTCATTTGGGCAGCTATTTCTATTTGTTTTATGGCACTAGTAACATCCCCTTTTCGTGAATCAATTTGAGCTAGCAAGAAGTAAGCATTTACATAATTAGTTTTTAATCCAAGTGCATCTTGAATAAGCTTTTTCGCTTCATTATCGTTTTTATTTATAATTTCAAGTCGAGCCTTAGCTAAAATAATTGAGGGATTATTAGGAGCTAACTCTTTTGCTTTATTGTAAGCGGTAACGGCACTCTTATAACTATTTTTTACAGAAAGTGAACTCATTGAACTATATACATTCCCTAAGTTGAGATAATTTAGATATTGTTTGGGATTTTGGTTTATCGCATTATTAGCTGATTCTTCAGCTAAAGTAACCAATCGTTGTAGATTTAGCTTTAAAGTATCTTTTGATATTTTTTTGTTATTAACAAGAAGTCCAACCTGATTGAGATATAATTGAGATAAATTACGATAATAAGTATCATTCTTGTTGAGATTAATTGCATTCAAAAGTAAACCTTCAGATTTGGATAATGATTTCATCGTCATTTCACCATTAAGACTTTCTGAAAAATAAACAACAGAAGCAAATTTTTCTATATAAACATAAGACAAAGAAAGTGATAATATCATCAAAATCATTAAACTTAAAATTGCAAAAAAACTATTACGAGGATTATCTACAAGTGAGAACTCTTGAGTTGAGATAACCTTCTTGTGAACTAATATCCCAATCAACATCCCACTAGAAGTAAAGGCTAGCATCATTATTAGTATGTTCGGATTATAGACAATAATCATAATCCATGAATAAACAGAAATTATGATAGTTGTTATCATAAAATAATTAGAAAGTGGCCGTTGTAAAGCAATTTTCAAAGACTGGACTCCTCTTATAAATAGAATAATAATAAACCAGAGAATAGCAAGAAAACCAAGTAAACCAGTTGTAACTAATGTCGTTTGTAAGAAACTAAAACCATTTGTAAAATCAACATTCCAGAAAATCGTTTGAGCAATCTCTTTAGGTTGCCATAGAGACCAATCCGTAATAAAAGTATTTGGCCCTGTACCTAATAATGGGTTGTGTTTTAAAGATTTAAGAGCGACCTGGTTTGTTGTCATAATAGTTGGCCTAACATCAACATTAGGAATACTAATATATCTAGCAAAGAAACCTCCTACTAAATTACTGCCAACTAAAAAGATTAACGATATAAAAACAACTAGTAATGCTGTAAATGGAAACTTTTTTTTCTTGTTTTCTTTTTGTTCATCCTTAACCCCAGAGTATTGAGTAGAAATACTATAAACAAAAATTATAGTAGAAAAGATTGCAACTAGAGTCCAGATTAATGGAATATTAACAACAGCTAAGAAAAGTAAGCTGAGAACCAACATAATGTATTGGATAATAAGAAAAATTTTATTTTTATTTTTAAAAAACTCAATGGTAAACAAAAGAAGTAAAGAAACAAGTCCGAAAAATGAAATGAAATTATTCCAATCTCCCATTAGATTACCTGAAGATACTGCCTGTAGAAAATTTGGGAATATATGTCCCAATCCCATAAAGATATTAAGTAATACAAAAATCATCAAAATCAAAGCACTAATAAATATGGATGTTAAAAAATACCATAATTTCCTTTCTGTTTGAAAATGAATAGCTGAAAGGAAAAATAGGATAAATAATACCAACATAGAACCAAAAGTTCCTATCTCAAATCCTGTACCTAGGAGTGAATTATAAAGTGACGATGAAAATAAAGATGAAATCAAAAAAATCAACGGAATTACTGCTCCAATCATTATTAATCTATCTTTAGGAATCTTAATATGACCTTCACCAAGCTTTGCAATTAACCAAAAAGAGAGAGACAGAGTGGCTCCGATTGAAATTAAAAAACCCTTACTTGCTTCAAGTGTAACAGATATGTATGGTATAAAGAAAAAGAAAGGAACAAATAAGGTAAGAATTAAAATCACGAATGATGTTCTATTGAAAAATTTTATTTTTTTAGACTGCATAATTTTTTATGTAATACTTAACTAATAACTATTTTGACTCTATATTTGTACAGTATACTATACAAAAAATTAGATAACAATACTAACAACCCTTCCATTAATATAGATTATCCTTTTAATTTTAGAATTTTTAATCCAAGAAATAACAACTTTATTTGCTAAAGCTTTTTTCTTAACTTCTTCTTCTTTCATATCATTACTAATAATTAATTCTGTTCTGACTTTACCGTTTATTTGAATAATAATTTTTACATTTTTGTCAATTATTTTTTTCTCATCATATTTAGGCCAACTACTCAAATGAATAGATTTTTTTTCTTGTAAATTAAACCAAATTTCTTCGGTAATGTGTGGAGCAAATGGGGCTAGAATTTGTAAAAATAATTTGAAATCTTTTTTACTCATACTATTACCTTCAATCAAAGTTAAATCTATCTTATTAACAAGGATCATCATTGAAGAAATAGCCGTATTGAAATTCATTGTTTCTATATCTTCCGTTATTTTTTTAATTGTTTTATGAAGTAATTTTTCTAATTCATCATCTGTTTTATTTTTAAATATAATTTGATTTGATATTCTCCAAATTTTTTCAATAAAACGTCTTGGACCAATAATACTTTTGGTGCTCCAAGAAACAGATTGACTAAAGGGGCCCATAAACATTTCATAAAGTCTTAAGGTGTCAGCTCCATAAACTTTGACAATTTCATCTGGATTTACAATGTTACCGAAGCGTTTAGACATTTTTCTTCCATCTTCTCCTATAATTAACCCAACTGACTGCAGTCTTTTAAATGGTTCTGGGTTTGAGACGACATTAATATCATAGAGAAATTTGTGCCAAAAACGAGCATAGATCAAATGTCTAGTCGCATGTTCTGCTCCACCAACATAAAGATCAACTTGATTCCAATATTTTTCTTTTTTCTTATCAACTAGAATTTTGTTATTTTGAGGATCCATATAGCGTAAATAATACCAAGAACTTCCTGCCCACTGTGGCATCGTATTTGTTTCTCGTTTTGCCTTACCTTTACATTTTGGACATTTTATATTTACCCATTTGTCTACATCAGCAAGTGGCGATTCCCCTGTTCCAGTTGGTTTATAACTTTTAATCTTAGGTAAAATGACAGGAAGATCTTTTTCTGGTACAGGTACAACCCCACATTTTCTACAATGAATAATTGGAATTGGTTCACCCCAATATCTTTGACGTGAAAATACCCAATCGCGGAGCTTGTAAGTCGTCTTCATTTTTCCTCCAACAAATTTAGTTATTACTATTTTTGCTTTATTGCTATCCATTCCATCAAATTTTCCGGAATTTTTTAATGTACCAGTGCCAATAAAAGATTCTTCTTTTATATTATTGTTATTAAAAATAACTTCAATTATAGGTAATCTATATTTTTTTGCGAATTCAAAATCCCGTTCATCATGTGCTGGCACTGCCATAATCGCCCCTGTTCCATAATAAGCTAACACATAATCGGCAATATAAATTGGTATCTCTTCGTTGTTTACAGGATTTATTGCCTTCACACCCTTTAATTCAACTCCTGTTTTTTCTTTTCCCTCCGCAGTACGTTCAATTTCCGTTTTTTTGGCAATTTCCTTGCGATATTTTTCTATTTCTACCCAATTCTTTATTTGATTTTTTAATTTATCAACAAGTTTATGTTCTGGTGCTAAAACACAATATGTTGCACCGAAAAGCGTATCAGGACGAGTTGTAAATACTTTTATTATCAAATTCCCAACTTTGAATTCTATCTCTGCTCCCTCAGATTTTCCTATCCAATTATATTGTGACTCTTTAATAAATTCTGGCCAATCTAATAAATCTAAATCTTTAAGTAATCTTTCAGCATAATTTGTAATACGAAGAACCCATTGACGCATCGGTTTCTGTTCTATCTCTGAACCACAACGTTCACATTTACCATTTTCTAAATCCTCATTAGCTAAACCAGTTTTACAAGATGGACACCAATTAATAGGCTCGTATGATTCATAAGCTAACCCTTTTTTGAACATTTGTAAAAATATCCACTGGGTCCATTTATAAAATTTAGGGTCAGTTGTATTTATTTCTCTAGACCAATCATAATCAAAACCAAGTATATTTAATTGTTTTTTGAAATGAGCAACATTCTTAGGAACTAAAACAGCAGGATTTGTTTTAGTTTTAATAGCATAATTTTCTGCAGGAAGACCAAAAGCATCAAAACCCATAGGATGCATAACATTTAATCCTTGCATTCTTTTCATTCTAGAAATAATATCAGTAGCAATATAACCCTTAGGATGGCCAACATGTAGCCCTTTACCAGAAAGATATGGAAACATATCTAGAACATAATATTTCGGTTTTTTGTGAGAATCTAATGTTTTATAAATTTTATTTTCTTGCCAAATCTTTTGCCATTTCTTTTCTATTTTTAGATGATTATAATTTTTCATAAATTTTTTGTTTTATTTGTTGAATTTTTTTCAAAGTTTGGTTGTTTTTTGTTATCTATATTTTCACTCATAATTATTTTATTATATCAGAAAAATAATGTATAATAAACATCATTATGCATAAAATGAAGAAAAAACAAATGGATATATTTGAACGAATGGCAATAATTTCAACTAATTGGATTGGCTCAACAAACTCAATTTTGGCTCATACTGTATTCTTTATAGTATCATTTAGCTTGTATTTCCTTGGTATAAATATGGAAAAAATACTACTTATTGTAACTACTATTGTTTCTCTTGAAGCCATTTATTTAGCTATTTTTATTCAGATGAGTGTCAACCGACAGATGACACGACTAAAAGAAGTGGCTGAAGATATTGATGAGATTCAGGAAGATGTAGATGAGATTCAGGAAGATATTGATGAGATTCAGGAAGATATTGATGATGACGATGAAGAAGAGGAAGATAAAATGCTTGAACGTATTGAAAATACTTTAGGAAAACTTATTGAAGAAGTTATTGAGTTAAAGAAACAACATAATGATACTTTAATAAAAAAATAAACAATAAATCTTTATAAAACTACACTACCTTTTCTTAATATCCTTATTTTCCCATTATCATTTATTCTTATCAAAGTGGAAGGAGATGATTTTTTTTCGCCTTCATCAATATAATAGGCAACTCTCATTCCAAAATATTTTTTCGCTTTAGTTATATTATAAGCTGGGGAAAAATTTTCTTTATTCGCACTCGGAGCAACTAATGGTCCAACTTTTTTTATTAAATTAAAAAGGTTTTTATTTTTATGATCAATCATTCTAAAAGCAATTGAATTAGTTCCACGATGTAAGTAAAACCATTTGGATTTATTACATGGTAAAATTATGCTCACCTTGGCAGGCCAAATTTTTTTCAAAAATTTGGCCTGCTTTTCATTTATTTCTATATCAAATATATTTAAATCGTTTAGAGAAATAATCAGTATAATCAAAGGTTTTTTTAGGTTTCTCTCTTTCAATTTATAAATTTTTTTAACTGCTTTTTTAGATAAGGCACTACCAATTAAACCATATAAAGTGTCAGTCGGAAGGATTACTACTCCATTTTTTTTCAAAAGAATTGTTGCTTTTTGCCAATCATTTTTCATATATACATTATATTTTGAACTCTATGACATCTCCATCTTTAACAACATAATCCTTCCCTTCTGTCTTTATTTTACCTTTAGTTCTAGCTTCATTATAACTTCCTAAATTTATTAAATCCTGCCAATTTATAATTTCAGCCCGAATAAATTTATCTTTAAAATCAGTGTGTATAGCTAATCCAGCGATAGGAGCTGTACTTCCTTTTTTAATTGTCCAAGCTCTGGTTTCATCTTCTCCTGTTGTAAAGTAAGTTTCCAAGTTGAGAAGTTTATAACTTTCCACAATAAGGTTATTTATTCCATCATCTTTCCCTCCAAGTTCCTTACGAAAAATTTCTTTTTCTTCGCCATCAAAATCTTTTAATTCTTCTTCAATTTTGGCATCAATAATTACATACCTAGAACCAAGACTTTCAATATAATTTATTAACTTCTGAAATTCAGTTTGATTTGTTTCATCTAAACTCAAAGATCCAGCCATTCTATTAAGCCCATATATAAAAGGCTTAATGGTTAATAGATTCAACATTTTGACTTTTGACATTTCATTGTCATTGAGATTTACTGCATGAGCTAAAAATCCCTTTTCAAATGAAATCTTTAATTTTTCTAAAGCCTTATCTTCTGCAATTGCATCTTTATCGCCCTTCTTTACTTCACGTTTTATATTACTTTTTCTTTTAGTCACAGTTTCAAGATCAGCCATGATTAGTTCAAGATTTATTACTTCAATATCTCTAAGCGGGTTAATATTACCCATTACATGTAAAATTTCGTTCTGACCTTCATTTTTTAATGGAAAAATCCTAACAATTTCTAAGATAGCATCTACTTCTCGTATATTAGCCAAAAATTTATTTCCTAGACCTTCTCCTTTATAAGCACCAACAACTAATCCAGCAATATCTACAAATTCAATAGCTGCCGGAATAGTTTTTTTTGATTTTGAAAATTTTGAAAGATTCCATAATCTATTATCAGGCACAGCTACTACCCCAACAGATGGATCTATTGTGCAAAAAGGATAGTTCTCACAAGATACTTCTTTTTTTGTCAAAGCGTTAAAAAGCGTTGATTTTCCGACGTTTGGTAATCCAACTATTCCGATTGATAAAGATGACATAAAATGGTATTAAGAAAAAAGAATGATAAATTATATTGTTAAACCTATAGATTATTTATTTCTTTATTTATAGAATTTAAATCTGTTTCTGTTCCTGTTCCTGTTCCTGAATTTGTATCAAGGGCGTTCAAGTTATTTCGTATTTGAGTTGTAGTATCATCATTTACTTCGTTATTTACTTTTGTTGTTGATATTGGAGTTGTAATTGGAGACAAATTATTATTTTTTACAGGTATAGAGTTTTTAGATTTAATCATAAAATAAGTCACTCCTCCTAAAATAATAATTACGACAACTATTATAACTATTAAAATTAATTTTTTATTAGACATATATTTTATTGTTTAGTTGGATTAGTATTTTTAACTCCTTTAGAAGAAGTTGAATTCCCAGTTTCGACAGTTACTGGAACATTTAACTCATTAACTTTAGGTATTTTGGATAAAAGATTTAGTGAATCTCTAACTTTAGTTTCAGCAAGTTTGATAAGATCTTGACTAGCTTTTATGTTTTCCTTTAAATCGTCTCGAACTTTTTCTACAGTTGCTTTGGCGGTAGATTCACTTGTTATAGAAATCGTATATACTTTCGTAGCCTGATTAGCAATACTAGCACGAGCATTTGAAATAGCAGTTTCTGCATATGTAGTAGTATTACGTATAGCACTTACATCTATATTATTTACTGCTACTTTATCAGTCCTAGATTCTATGCTTGCGAGTATAAAATCTAATCTATTGATTCTTCTAGTAAATACATCTACCACTTTAGTATTTATGACTTGGATACGATTTGAAATATTTTCTATGGAAACCCTTTTCTTTAGATTTTTTACTCTCTCTAATCCTCTTAAAAATAATAATCTCCTGGCATTAATTTTAACTTTAGCCTCTTCTTTATTGGCTTCAACTTCTTGATTAAAATCATTCTGTTTAGACTGAACAAATTTAACAATAGCTTCATGCTTTAATTTAAAAATATTTCTTAGTGAAATATTTTTAGTTCCTATTTTTTTCTTAAATTCTTCACGAATTGTTTTCATTTCAGATCGAGCTTTTGTTATTCTAACTTTCATTTGTCGTTGTATTTGAATATAAGCTTCTTTTGGTGTTAACTCACCATTTTTTATTTTTGCTTTCACTTCTGCACGAAAATTATCTATAACGTTTTTATCTTGATTATAAATATTTTTTACTTTATTTATTTTATTATTATTAATTACTTTTTCAATATTTTTCTGTATTGTATTTCCTAATTTAATTCTCTTCCTTTCATGTGTTATCCTAATCGGAAATGCTGGCTTTAATCTAGTTGTTGGTGATGTTTGTTGAGCTGGAAGTACTGATGGAGTTTGAATATTGTTTATGATACTATTATTATCCGCTGAAGCTACACTAGAAAAAGCCATAAACCCTAAAATTATTGGTATTATGTAAAATATTCTTAGTTTTTTCATACTATTTGTAATTAGTTGTTAATTAATAAACTCATATAAATTATAACAAGTATCTTTGATTTAAGCTAATCAACTACAATAGTTATCGAGCCATTAATTTCTGAATTTCAGCCTGATATTTACGCATAACTTGCATTGTAGCTGTCATCTCGCTCACCCCATTTTTTTTCAAAACTTTAACTTCATCTCCAATTCTCTTGAAGAGTTCGGGGTTTTCTTTAATTAACTTAATGAACATATCTTGCTGATTCTTCGGCAAGTTTTTCATTTTTGAACGTATTAATTTTTCAGTTATAAAATCTTTTACTCCCATATGTTGAGATTATAACAAAAAAAATGATATTATGCGAGAGTGAGAAAGAGAAATAAAATAATAGTAATTCTTGGTCAAACTTCTACTGGTAAAAGTGATTTTGCGGTGGAAATTGCTAAAAAAATTAATGGCGAAATAATTTCAGCTGATTCTAGACAAGTATATAAAGGAATGAATTTAGGAACAGGTAAAATAACTAAAAAGGAAATGAAGAAAATCCCCCATCATCTTCTTGATGTGATTTCTCCTAAAAAAATATTCTCAGTTAATGATTTTCAAGAGTTGGCTAATAAAAAAATAAAAGAAATCTTTAAAAAAGGTAAAACTCCAATTATCTGTGGAGGAACTGGTTTTTATATTGATATTTTGATAAATGGAACTAATTTACCTAAAGTTCCACCAAATAAAGAACTTAGGGTTAAATTGGGGAAAAGGACAACTCAGGAACTTTTTAAGATATTAAAGAAAGCTGATAAAGAAAGAGCTGAAATAATAGATAAAAATAATAAAGTCCGTCTCATTAGAGCAATTGAAATAACGAAAGCTATAGGTAAAGTTTTACCTATAGCTAATAATTCTCAGAAAAAAAACTATTACAATATCTTAAGAATTGGATTGACTATTCCTTCAGAAAATCTAAGAAATAAAATTCATATTCGCTTGCTTTCTAGAATTAAAAAAGGGATGCTAAAAGAAATAAATAATCTTCATAAAATAGGAGTATCTTGGAAAAGAATGGACACTTTAGGGCTTGAATATCGTTATGGAGCACTTTATTTACAAAATAAAATTTCAAAAGAAAAAATGATAGAAGAACTCAATATCAAAATTTGGCAATTCGCCAAAAGACAGAAAACTTGGTTTAAACGAGATAAGAATATAATTTGGATTGACCCTTCTAAAAAGAACGATAAGTTTATTGTTTTTAAAAAAATTGAGAAATTCTTAAATACTAATTAAAATAGTGGGAAATATAAGTATTCTATAGTATACTCTTTGATATGGGCGATTAGTTTAACGGTAGAACGAGGGTCTCCAAAACCTTTGGTGGGGGTTCGATTCCTCCATCGCCCGCAATAATTTAAGAAGATAACTGGGAGTTATCTGATTAATTTATTATTACGCGGTAGATAAGGAATCGAAAGACGGAGCACGACGGTGCGAGTCGGGGTCGCGAGATTTTTCAACAGAAAAATACTTGTGACCGAAAGTGTACTCACGATTCCTCCATCGCCCGCAATATAATATTGATTAATTAAAAAAATAAACTCGATTATCGGGTTTATTTTTTTAATTCTTTGTGTATAGTATTTTTATTACACCATTTACAATATTTTTTAAGCTCAATTTTTCTAGTAACAAGTTTCTTATTTTTACTTGACCAATAATTGACATGTTTACAATCAACACAAGCTAATTTAAAAAGTCTATTTTGTGACATAGTGATTGTAGAATACTACATAATATCTTAAAAAGCAAGATTTTTTTTATGCGCAAGAACCGTTCTTGCGCATTTGATTTATATAAGTTTAGTTTAGACTATAATCCTCGGTAAAAGTGGACTAATTTTAGTTATTACTTCATAGTTGATGGATTTTATTTCTTTAGCAATTTGTTCGGCAGTAATTTTATGTTTACCTTGTTCCCCTAAAAAAACAACTTCGTCTTTTAATTGAATGCCTTTAATTTTTGAAACATCAACAACAATCATATTCATAGCCACTCGTCCTAGAATTTTTGCCTTCTTTCCCTTAATCAATACTTCCCCATTATTTGAAAGCAATCTAGTTAAACCATCAGCATAACCCTGAGGAATAACAGCAATTTTTGTTGATTTTTTAGTTATATAACTCAACCCATAACCTATTGGATAATTAGCTGGCAGGATTTTTATTTGAGCTATATGAGTTATCCAACGTAGAATTGGTTTAAGAATAACTTTATTTTTACTTAAATATTCTAAATAATCACTGGGCCATAATCCATATAAGCCAAGTCCAAGACGAACAATATCATGAAAATGATTATTTTTTTCATAGGTCAAGATTCCTGAAGTTGCCGAAATATGAGTTTTAATATCTGGAAAACCTGTTTTTTTGAATAGTTCTACACACTCATGATAAGTATCAATCTGTTTTTGGGCATGAGTAAAATTCATCGTATCTTCTATGTTAGCAAAATGAGAATAGACACCATCTAAAATTATATTCTTCATTTTTTTAATCTCGGGAATAATTTTTTCTACCTGACTAGGCATTATCCCCTCTCTTCCTAAATATGAATCAATTGGTAAATGAACTTTGGCTTTAATTCTCAAAGTAGAAGCAATATGATTTATCTTTAAAAGATGAATCATATCAAAAGCCGAAATAATTACTTTGGCTTTTATAGCTTTTTTGATACCATCTTCATTTAAATAACCAAAGATAAGAATGGGTTTTTGACTAAGTTTTTTGATTCTATTTAATTCTTCAATATTATTAATCTGGAAATAATCAACATAAGGATTAAGAATTTTAACTAGTTCTTTATCTCCATGTCCATAGGCATTAGCTTTTATGACGCCAACAATTTGAGTTTTTTTATCTAGTAATTTTCTAAATTGCTTAATATTGTGAATTAAGTTTTTCTTTGAAATCTCTACGTATGAAAGTGGTAATTCTTTTTTCATATATTTTATTCTAGCATTTTCTAAAAGTTTTGGTATACTAGCCATATAGTTGCCGGAGTGGCGGAATTGGTAGACGCGCACGACTCAAAATCGTGTCTCGCAAGGGGTGGGAGTTCGATTCTCCCCTCCGGCACAAATAAAAAAAATAATAAAAGAAAATTCTTACAGCATTTCAGGCTCTTGCTCTAGGATAATTCCAAATTTTTGTTTTACTATTTTAATTATTTCATTTCTAGTTTTTAACAGGTTTTCTTTTGTTGCCTTATCCTCATTAATTAAAACAAGTGCATTTTTACTATAAACTGAAATCTTTCCAAAAGATTTACCTTTTAAACCTGAATTCTCTATTAACCAACCAGCCGATATTTTAACTTTATTGTTCCCTACTTTGAAATAAGAAACATCTTTACTGCTTAAACTATATCTTTGACACATAAAAAGAAAAGATTCTTCTGAAATAATTGGATTTTTAAAAAATGATCCAACATTAGGTAGTTCTTCTGGATTTGGAAGTTTTTTTTGACGGATAGAAATAATCGCTTCACGAATATCTTTTAATTTAGGACTTTCAATGTCATTATCTATAAAATATTTTTTGACACTAGAATAATCTGGCACTTTAATTAAAAATTTACTTAATCGATAAATAACAGCAGTTATAACATATTGACCCTTAACTTTATTCTTGAAAATACTATTTCTATACTTAAACTCACAATCACTATTAGAAAAATACTTTATTTTATTATTCTTAATATCAAAAATTTCAACTTTAATTATAGTATCTTTAACTTCTGAACCATAAGCTCCAACATTTTGGACTGGAGTAGCTCCAACAGTTCCTGGAATAGCTGATAAAGATTCAAGTCCAGAAAAACCCATTTTAACTGTTTGAGCAACAATGTTATCCCAATTTTCTCCAGCTCCAATTTTTATATCTACATACTCTTCAGTCTCATTCACAATCTTAAATCCCTTAATTTCCATTTTAACTGCAAGAACTTCTATTGTTCCATCAGGAAAAATAATATTTGAACCTCCACCTAAAATGAATATTGGAATACCTTTATATCTTCCATCACTTTGCGCGATAGCGTAAAGCGATGGAAGATCTTCTACTGAAGAAATAATCACAAAATAACGAAACCACCCTCCAATTTTAAAGGTGGTGTAATCTTTAGTATCTACATTTTCTTGAATATTCAACATTTTATTTAAAATAATCTAATCAATATAAATCAATAATTTTTTTCACAAATAAGTAGCTATTGCGATTATATCATATATGAGATATAATGAGCAAGTTTATATATTTATAAATATAATTATTTTTTAGAAAAAATATGAAAAAATTAACTGAACAACAAAAAATAGGCTATTTTATTAAAAAACTTCGTGAGCATCGTGGCTTAACTCAAAAAGCCTTCGCTAAAGAACTTAAGACATCGCAGAGTTCAATTCCTAGAATGGAGAAAGGAGAGCAAAATTTTACGACTGAATTATTATCAAAAATAAGTAATGTTTTAGAACATAAAATAATTACTATCAAGGATTCAATTGATTTTGAGGTCATAGGTGGAAAGAAATTACACGGAACCATAAAAACAAATTTTTCAAAAAATGGATCAGTGGGTCTTCTTTGTGCTTCATTATTAAATGGAGGAAAAACAATATTACACGGAATTGCTAGAATTGAAGAAGTTTATAGAGTCATAGAAATACTTGAAAGTATTGGAGTTAGAGTCAAGTGGATAGGTCAAAATTCTATTGAAATTGTACCTCCAAAAAAGATTCTAATGGATAAAATAAATGTCAACTCAGCTATTAGAACTCGTTCAATTATAATGTTTATGGGGCCATTAATCCATTTAATTTCAACATTTTCTCTTCCTCATGCTCAAGGATGTAATTTAGGAAAGAGAACAATTGCTGCACATATCTATGCAATGGAAGAATTAGGTATAAAAATAAAAACAACTTCTAAAGAGTATATTATAAAAAATGCAAAACTGAAGCCAGCAGAAATAGTAATGTATGAAGCGGGAGATACAGCCTGTGAAAACATTATAATGGCTGCATCTAAAATCCCAGGAGAAACAATTATTTCTTTTGCTAGTGCTAATTATATGGTTCAAGAAATTTGTTTCTTCCTTGAAAAACTTGGTGTAAAAATAGATGGAATAGGAACAACAACTATTACTGTTCATGGAATAAATAAAATTAAAAAAGATATTGAATATTCAAATAGCGAAGACCCAATAGAATCAATGATGTTTATTTCGGCAACAATTGTAACAAACTCGGAATTAACTATTACAAGATGCCCAATAGATTTTTTATCGCTTGAAATAGAGAAATTAAAAAGAATGGGATTAAAGTATAAAATACTTAAAAAATACAAGTCTTATAATAATCAAACGAATTTAATAGATTTAAAAATTTATCCATCAAAATTAAAAGCTTTAGCTGATAAAATACATGCAAATCCATACCCAGGAATTAATATGGATAACCTTCCATTTTTTGTGCCAATTGCTATAAGAGCTAAAGGACAAACAATGATTCATGATTGGACTTATGAGAATCGTGCAATTTATTTTACAGAATTAAATCGTCTTGGAGCTAGTATAACTTTGGCCGATCCACACAGAGTCTATATTAATGGAGGAACTCAATTAAAAAGCGCTCAGATAGTCTGCCCCCCAGCCCTTAGACCGGCAATGATTATTCTAATTAGTATGTTAGGGGCGGAAGGCACCTCTATCCTTCGTAATGTATATATGATTAATCGTGGTTATGAAAAAATTGCTGAGCGTTTAAATTCTATAGGTGCAGATATAAAGATATTGAAATAAATTGATTTTAATATCTTTTAGAAACTTCTATTATTAGAATATATGCTTTATAATAAAATAGATGAATTCTAAACAAGAAAAATTGGATGAATTAAATAGATATTGGGAAAAAAATTGCACTTGTGAATTAAAAAAAACTGCAACCCAAGCAGTCTTTGGTGATGGAAATGCTAAGAGTGATATTGTTTTTATTGGAGAAGCTCCTGGTAAAAATGAGGATATTGAAGGACGACCATTTGTCGGAGCTGCCGGCAAATTCTTATCTGAGATGCTAAAAAATATAGGTAAAAAAAGAGAAGATATTTATATTACAAATATCGTAAAATATAGACCGCCTAATAATCGTGACCCGGAACCACAAGAAAAAGAGGCTTGCAATGAATGGTTGATTGAGGAATTAAAAATAATTTCTCCTAAATTAATAATTTTTTTGGGTAGACATTCTATGTTGAGATTTTTTCCGAACGAAAAAATCTCAAATCTACATGGAAAACTTTTGATAAAAACAACTGAGGAATTTGGAAGGCAAGCATTTATGCCGTTATATCATCCCGCTGCTGCATTATACAATGGTGGAATGAGAGAAACTTTGAATAAAGATTTCAAAAAAATAGTCAAGGCTTTAGAAAAAATAGGCTAAAGAAATTATTCAATTATATTTATATCTTCAGCGCGAATATCTTTTTTTAGATAATCAATTGAATTATCTTTTTTCTGTAAAAATAAAATACTAGATATACCAATAAGGATTATAAAACCTAATCCAAAATAAGAGTAAGCAGACCAAGGATAATCTGTATTACTACTTCCAGCAGCACTAGCTCCCAATTTATTTAAATCTATAATAGGTGGATCTATATTGGAAACAGATTTTTTTGTTACAGCTAATTTTTTGTAAGTATGCCAACTTTTGATTAAAGTTCTTGGTGTTTTTATTTTTTGTTTAGGATACATTATTATTATTTTACCTTCAGGGTTAGTAAGCAAAATAAAATTTAAATCATTTTGTTTAAAATTTGTTATCACTGGCGATAATTTTAATTTCCCTTTAGCTAAAATTATAGTACCTTGAGGAATTGTAAATTTTTTTATACCAGCAGTGATGATCCAACCAGAAAGATTCATTTCTCGGTTTGATTTATTTTCAAGCTCAACAAAAGGATCATTTTTGGGACCAGTTGAACTAATGGAGATTTCAGAAGGAATAACATTCACAATAATTCTATCCGAGACATCTGGGTTAAGCCCCCCATATTCCCAATAATTAAGTGAAATAACATATTCACCTGGATAATAATAAATATGTTTGAATTCTTTTGAATTATTATCAGAGCTTATTGTTCCATCTCCAAAATTCCATTTAAATTTACCACGCTTTAATGTTTCTTCTTTGTTAGTAGTAATAGAAGCATTTATTAAGAAGGGTGTTTGGGCAAAAATTATTTTTGGGCTGATTATTTTTGCCATTATTTTTCTAGGAGCTGATTGTTCTTGACTTATAATTATTTGAACATCAGAATTTTCATTTTGATTAGTATTTGATGAATTGTTATTCCCTATTCCTGAATTATCTGTACTCTGATTTATTTTTCCCGTAGTTGGGACACCAATAATCCAATTTCCATTGGAAGTTCTTTGAATACTTTTGCCTTCCGGTGGATTAGGAGCACAAATATTACCACAATCAGTAACATCGCCCCAACCAACTTTATCAACAATTTTTTTGTTTGAATTTTTTATTTGAATTGTATTTGATTTTGTTAGAGTTAAATTATCAACAATTACATTCGTATTACTTAACGAGTTTTTTGAAATTAACAAATAACCTTTACTATCAATGCTTATATCCTTTAGATAAGTCTTAGAAACTAAAGAGCTGAAACTTGTGCCATTTATCGTTTTTCTTTGAATATACCAACCAGTTAAATCTACAGAATTATCGCCAGAATTATAAAGTTCAATAAATCGATTTCCAGTTGGATTCAATTGTATCTCATTAAAAATTACTTGAGCATTTACAAAATTAAACCAAGAAAAAAATATTATGATAAATATTATATAGTGTTGTATTTTTAACTTGGACATAAATTTATTCCAAAATCTTACGCAAGACATCTTCAGGAACTTCTTTTTCTAAATCTTTTTTTTGCCCGATATTAGATTCATCTTTATTTTGAATAATTTTATAATCTTTATTTTCTATTTTATCATCTTCAGGTTCTGGAATTGGTTCTGGAATTGGTTCTGGAATTGGTTCTGGAATTGGTTTTTCTTTACTTTTATTTACTTTCATAAGTAAATCCTTAAGAGGAGCTTTTTTTTCTTCAGAAGCTTCTTTGGTTGGAATAATGTTTTCATTAATTCTTTTTATCCTATCTGTTTCTTTAAGAGAATTAAGTGAAATAGGTTTTGGTAATTGAATTTTAATTTCTTTGACTTCCTCTTTTTCAGTCCCTATCTTCCCTTTACTATTTATATCTATTTTTTTGAGTAATTCTTTCAAAAGAGGTGAAGGTTTAGAACGTTTTTTATTTGTTTTGGAAGATTTTTTTTGCCCTAAGGTTAAAATTTTAGATTTGATACTTTTTAATTTTTCAACATTAGTAACATCTTTTATATTTTTATTGTTAGATATTTGTGATTTTAAATCATTATTATCAAATTCAATACCAAGCATCGCTAATACTCCAGATGATTTTGTTTCTCTTTCTACAATAGATGGTTTATTAGATACAGTGAATCCAGAACTAGGTTTTAATTGACCATTTTTAATCTTATACAAACAATCTTTACAATATACAGGTCTTCCATCTTTAGGTTCAAAGGGCACCATAGTTGTTTTTTTACAATTTGAACAATCAGCTTTATATTTAGATTCACCATTGGATGTTTGAAGCATTCCACTCCATCTTGAAATTTCATCTTCAACTTCTTCGCGCGGACGAGTATAGAGACGACGAGAATTATTAATAATTTTATCTTTAATTCCCAAAGATAAATCTACTTTAAGTGGAGGAAGGGTTGAAGCAGAAAATGGACGACTAGTCTCACCATCAATCATTAATTTTAAGTAAATATGGTAGTTCGGTAGATTTACTAAATCCTGAGTTGTAAATTCTGGTTCAAATTCTTTTTCTAAAAAATCTGCATCATCAGCCCCGACTCGGAAGACTATCATAGTTCCAACGTTCCCAAAAACTGCATCTCTTACTTTTGAACTATCTTTATTATCAAGCTGAGCTGTATATTGATGAGCCATTGTTAAATTAAGGCGATATTTACGAGCTTCCGATAAAATATTAGCGAATGAATCTGTAGCAAAATTTTGGAATTCATCAACATATAAATAAAAATCTCTCCTCTCATTTTCTGGAATACGAACACGCTCCATTGTGGCTAGTTGTATTTTAGTAATAATCATCCCACCAAGTAGAGCTGAATTATCTTCTCCGATACGACCCTTGGAAACGTTGACAAGAAAAATTTTTCCTTCGTTCATTATTTTGAAAATATCTATAGTGGATTTTGATTGACCAACAATGTTACGGATAATTGAAGTAGAGAGAAATTGTCCAACTTTATTCTGAATAGGAGCAATAGCTTCATTACGAAATTGCTCTCGCCATTGTTCATATTCATGAACCCAAAAAGCTTTAACCACTGGATCTTTCAGGTTATTTATAATCATTTGACGATAATCTTTATCTACCAACATACGAGGAATGCCCAACATTGTCGTATTAGGAGTATCAAGTAAAGCTAAAATTGTATTGTTCAAAATATATTCCATCCTAGCGCTCCAAGCATTAGCCCATATTTTCGTGAAAATACCCATTAACCCTGAGGCTACGAGGTGTTTATATTTTGGATCAGTTAACTGGATTACATTAAACCCAACATGGAAATCCGTATCAGCTGGATTAAAATAGATGACATCATCAGCTCTATTGTCTGGAATTAAATGCAATAATTCTTCTACTAATTCTCCGTGAGGGTCAACTACGCAAACTCCTTCACCATTCTTAATATCTTGAATAATCAAATTAGAAAGAAGTACAGATTTACCTGAACCAGATTTACCAAGTATATACATGTGCTGTCTCCGATCATTACGTTTAATACCAAAAATCTCATTTGTATTTCGAAAATTTGTTCGAGCAAAATAAGTTACATCACGATTGTATGGTATTTCATTATTATCCATATTATATCTATATTATACCTTAAATAAACAAATAAAAAAGTCAAATTGTTAGTTCAATAATTTATTATTTGTTTAAAATTGAAGAGTGATACAACTCAGGTTTATATGATTCCCAAAAAATCACAACTGTTTTAGGTAACATATTATTTATTTTATTACTTTCATCATCCATTCTTTATAAGGGCGATTCATGCGCCTAATATCTACTCCAGCAATAAGCGGAACAATATACGAATGATGTTCAGAAATAAGTTTGGTGATAGCATCAATTTTTGATTCAAAAGTAGTAATTAAAAGTTTTGCTCGTGTCTTACATATGAGTTTCCCTTCAAAATTGTAACAAGAAGAAATCGGCCAAAAATCAACACAGGCTCCTATTTCTCTTTCAATAATCAAATTACCAATCTTTTGAGCTTCCTCTATATCTTTACATGTTATGTGTATAAAAATCATAAAATATATAAATAAATTATTTTAGCTAGAATCGGACTCCGATTCTAGTCGGACGACCTTTGTATTCTAATTATATTATATCATGATTTTTAAATTATCATCTAAATCCAACCCAGATCCAACCCAGCAAGGCTGGTAACTTTCTACAACTCTATTTTAAGCCAGTCAAATATTTCATTCATAAAATCTTTAGTGGATAAAAAGTAATTCGGAAATACTTTTTTATTTAAAATAAAATTCTCTTTTCTCTCAATACCTAAATAATCCAAGAAACTTGAATATTTATAATTTTTTAAAAAATCTATAATTCTATGTTTGTTTTGTATCCCTTTTTCTTTCCAATCTCTTTGAATTAATTTTATTGGATTTAAATGTATATAAGAAAATAAATATTTTAGATAGTTATCGGTATCTATATATTGTGATTTAAATTTTCCTTCAAATAGAGATCCTGTTCTTTTATATTTTTTATTATAATAATGGGCATATCCACTAGAAACTTTATGCATAAATTTACTTATACCTTCTTTATTCATTTCAGTTATAATAATATGAAAATGATTCGGCATTAAACAATATGCTCCAATTGCCACCACTTGACTCTCCCTTTTAGTTTTATAAACATCAGATTCTAAAAAAGAAATCTTAAACTTTTTATTCTCGTTGGAAAGAAAAAGTAAATATAAGAAATATTCATAATCTTGTTTATCTCTAAAAATTTTCTGTTTACTATTCCCTCGATTATAAATATGATAATATTCCCCTTTAATAAAATTAACTTTTCTGATTGACATATTTATATTGTAGCAATTTTTATATATAAAACCCAGCAAGGCTGGTAATGTTATACAACGTTAATTTTGATATGTAAAGTTTAATTCAGTTTAAGTTCTGTTAAAAATATTTTTGCAATTTGTACAAATTTTTGTTTTAATCTTTATTTTTAATTTTTAATTTTTAATTAAATTAAAGGCTCACCTCCTTTTTCTTCTTTCGAAGGATTTTGTTGAGAATTAGGTTCATTAGATTCATTGAGTTTATTTTCAGATTTATTTGATGATGGATTAGTTCCACCAGTAATAGCAGCTTTTTCTTGAGTTGATCTGATAATAGTCGCTTCTTCCTCAGCAATCAATCTCTGAGCATCACCAGCTGAAATTGCATATTTTCTTCTAGAGGCTTCCATAATTTCTTGGCGAAGAGATTTATGGGTCGCCGGTAAAACTCGTAAAGTTTCGGCTGAAAATGGATCATAACTTTCTCCGTCAATTGTCATTTTTATATAAAACTCACCAACACCTAAATTGATCATATCTTTGACATCAAAGATTGGGGCAAATTCTGGTTTAAGTTTTAATGCATCATCACCACCAACCCTAAAACAAATAATGGATCCAGTATTCCCAAGCACCGCTTGTTGAACTTTTGGTAATAACTGTCCAATATATTGATGAGCAATGACTAAATTAATTCCATATTTTCTAGATTCAGAGAGAATATTCTCAAAAGTATCAGTTACTATATTATGAAATTCATCTACATATAAATAAAAATCTTGACGATCTTTCGGATCTATTTTTGCTCGAGCCATACCAGCTTGTTTAATCTTCGTTAAAAACATCGCTCCGAAAAAAGACGAGTTTTCTTCTCCAAGTTTACCCTTAGAAAGATTAATCAATAAAATTTTTTGTTCATTCATTAATCTTTCAATATCAACTTTATTTTTTTCCTGTCCAAAAATATTTCTAAGCATTGGATCAGATAAAAATTGTCCAAGTTTATTAACCAAAGGAATAATTGCATCTGTATCAAATTTCTCAGACCAATCAGCAAATTCAATTGCCCAGAACCGCTTGACCATATCATCTTCAATATATTCAGTAACTTTTTGACGATAATTTCTATCTGTTAACATTGAAATCATTCCACGCATTGTAGCGTGAGGATAATCTAATAAAGCTAAAGTTGTAAAACGAAAAACGTGCTCTAAACGAGGAGTCCAATTAGCTCCAAATTGTTTACGGAGAACTTCTATTAATCCTTGAGTAAGTTGATGTTTAAAATTAGGATCAATATTTGCTAACGGATTAAAAGATATCGGAAAATCAACATCTCCAGGATCAATGACACAAACATCTTCAACTCTTTCTTTAGGAATAAAATCTAAAATACCATCTAGAAGATCTCCGTGAGGATCTATAACACAAACACCTCTACCGTAAGCAATATCTTGACGAATCATTAGCTCTAGTAACTTTGATTTACCCACTCCAGATTTACCTATGATGTACATATGCCGTCTACGATCTATACGCTTAATACCAAAAATAAATTTTTTTTCTTCTAAAGCTGCAACATAGTTTGTTCTACCAAGAAAAGTTACATCATTCGGATCGGAACCTGTTAGAATCGGCAAATCGGTGGGTGGAGGTGCATATTTAATTATTTGTATTTTATTAGATTTATTTAATGACATACTCTATAAATTGTAGCAAATTACATTAAAATAGTATACTTACTCCCAACAGAAAATACCCCACCCTAGTAATAACAAGAGAAAATATTACTTCCTTTTTAATTTATAAACCTTGAGAACTTCTTCAACCGTTTTATCAGTAGCTCCACCTTTTATTTGATCTACAACACAACTAGATAAATGATTTTTTAATAAAATATCTTCAACCCCAGATAAGGCTTGTTTTACGGCTGAACTTTGAGTAATGATATCAATACAATAAGTATCATTATTAATCATTTCTTCTAGTCCTCTAATCTGACCTTTTATAATATTAAGTCTTTTTATAATTTTTTTCTTATCATAATTCATATTTAATATATTAACCCCTATGGGGTATAATATCAAGTCCTTCCTTAAAATAAAACTTACGAATATAAAAAATGTTGCAAAAAAAATAAAATAAGGTAATATGTAAACATCCATTAAGAATATGGGCCCTTAGCTCATCTGGTAGAGCGCCTCATTTGCAATGAGGAGGTAGCAGGTTCGACCCCTGTAGGGTCCACACAAAGAAACATCTCCAAATAAATCGGTCGCGCGCTTGCGCGCTGTTGTGATGATAGGATGAGAGAAGTCGGATTTGGTTTTGGAAACAATGGCGAATTCGGTGGGTGGGCAAAATGAGATTGAAACGGATTTGTCACGCAATGTTTGGTTCGTTCCAATTTTTTTGAAATAGTCTTTAATTTCAAAAAAATTGTCGCTTGAAATCAATTGCGTGGCTTTTTTTATATCTAAAATCCATTCCCGCAAGGGTTCGACCCAATTATTTCTCTCTGTTCGGGCGGAGTCTATTTTATATGCGAGAGATACTTTTTGTTTTAATAATTCGTTTTTCTTAGTGAGATAATTTTCCTTTGGAATATGACCGTCTAGATACATCGTAATTAAATTATCGAGTTTTTTCTGTATCTCTCTCTCATTATATTTAATCCGCCCGACATAGCTTTCCGACGAGATTTTCGTTTCTTTTTCCCATTCATTCGTTTTTTCTTCCATATACTTTATCCACTCGTCGGGAAGCGTAATTCCTCGAAGCTGTTCCTTTAATTGAAAAACAAGTAAATCTTCTCGCAAATATGGTTGTGAACATTTTCCTTTCTTTTTTGTACAACGATAATAACGATAGCGCCCACCATTACCTTTCGCCCATTGAGCCGTTATCATACTTTCACACTCACCACAACGGAATAATCCTGTAAAAGGAAAATTGTGTCCAACTTTTGTTTTGCGAGGTCTGGCTCGTTCTTTCAATCGCCTTTGAACAGCTTCAAATAATGTAGGAGAAATAATTGGCGTAAAACTTCCAGGGTAAAATTCACTTTTGTGTTTTACAAAACCAAGATAGGCTTTATTTGTTAATAAACCAGAAGTAGAAGAATTACCAAGTGGCTTTCCACTTTTCGTAATAACACCGTGTTCCGCCAAAAACTGTGACATAGTTGGAAGTGTATATTTCCCCGTGGCGAATTCTTTATATGCTTTTACAATAATTCTTGCAAGAACAGGGTCAGGTTCAATATTCCTCGTTTTTGGATTATTGATATAGCCACGGGGACCTTTAACCAACCACTCACCTCTTCGAACTTTTTGGCGGATGCCTCGCTCTACATTTTGTTTTAAATTATCAGAATAATATTTAGATTGTCCGAAAGCCACTTGAAGCATAAAGAGCCCTTGCGGGGTTGGTTCAAACCAAAATGTCGGAAAGCGTAAAGAAATGACCTTGGTCGTGTCTACAGCGTAGATGATACGCCCTCCATCAATACTATTTCTCGCTAATCTGTCAGGGTGCCATGCGAGAATACCTACACCATCCATATTTTCAATCTTCCCCATCATCTCGCTGAATTTTTCACGACCTGGTTTCTTTGCACTTTTCGACTCTTGAAATTCTTCAATAATTTCAAGATTTTCTTTACGAGCAAATTCATGAAGCTCAAAAAGTTGAGCTTCAATACTCATAATTTGATGATTATCATCTTCTGTTGATTTGCGAGCATATAGAAAATATTTTGGTTTGTTTGTCATATAGTTTTTTGATATTAAAAAAGAAGAATCTGTTTCTATTTCATTTCTTGCACCCATTGCCCACCCACCGAATTCGCCGTTGTTTCCAAAACCAAATCCGACTTCTCTCATCCTATCATCACAACAGCGCGCAAGCGCGCGACCGATTTATTTGGAGATGTTTCTTTGTGTGGACTATTACTTACCTTTGCACGAACCTATTTTGAAAATGAAGAAAGTTAAT
>CAYNYY010000005.1:27183-40198 GCA_964401625.1 uncultured Candidatus Saccharibacteria bacterium | reverse complement strand
AAAAAGAAGTTTATTAATCTTTACCGATTTTCTGCTATCGCGCATTTTCGGTAAAGAAGGACTTTTACCAAACTGATGCTATCGCATCCAATTAGTAAAAATGAAATCTATTAAAATAGTCGTAATTATTAATTTAATTTTTGACTGTTCAAGCTTGTGCTTTAATAAGTCAAAATAATATATGTCTTTAGAAAATGTAAAAAAATTATCAAAAGATTTAGTTTTTGTTTATACTACATGCTCAACCTCAAAAGAAGCTAAGTCAATAGGTTTCTCAGCGATAGATAATAAATTGGCTATCTCGGTTGATTATTGGCCTATACATTCCATTTATCCATGGAAGGGGGTCATTCAACAAATAGATCAATATCTATTGATGTTTAGTTCTCAAAAGGGTTTAGGGGATACCTTAATTGAATTTATCAACGAAATACATTCATACAATACACCGATGATAGTTATGTATGAAACAGCCAGTGTAAATTATTCATATAAGTTTTGGATGGATGGGTTATTAGAAAGTAAGGATAAATATCTAACAAAAAAGGAAGCAAAACGTCAACGAATTGAAGATAACGATGATGTTTACCATTATGGTAAATTAAAATAATCAAACATATCATAAAAATAATTTTTATATAAACATAGATCTAGCACCTAGATTTTAATCATATGATATAATATAAGCATGCACATTAATGAAAAAACCATTGTGAATCTTTTGAATAATTCTGGATTAGTAAATAAAACAGATATAGCAATGGCCTTAAGAAAATCAAAAGAAACTGATCAATCTATTGGTGCTATTTTAGTCAGTGAAGGAAGATTAACTGAAAAAGATTGGAATAGTATGCAAGCTGTTTCCTTAGGGATTCCATTTGTTAATTTAAAGGGAGAAATAATTGACCCAAATGTTCTTAGTTTAATTCCTGAGCCAATTGCTAGAAGTAATAATATTATCGCTTACAAAAAAAGTCGTCTTGGTCTTGAAGTAGCGATGCTTGATGTTGATAATTTACCAGTTATTGATTTTATAAAAAAGAAAGTTGGTTTAAAAATTTTACCGCGAATGACTAGTTCAGATTCAATTAAAGAAGCGCTTACTCAGTATAAAAAAAGTTTAGCTGATGATTTTGAAGATATTATTAAAAAAGAAAGTACTTCAATAAAACATTTTAATGTTAAGATAAAAGATAATTTACCTACCAAAGAAGAATCAGAAAAAGAGCTAAAAGAACTAGCTGAAGACCTACCTATTATAAAAATTGTAGATACCCTTATTTCTCACGCTATTTTTCAAGGAGCCTCGGATATTCACATTGAACCTGAAGAAAAAACTGTGATTGTTCGTTATAGAATTGATGGAATTTTACATGATGCTATGGTTCTACCTAAAAATACTGCTCCTGGAATTGTTGCTAGAATTAAAGTTCTTTCAAATTTAAAACTTGATGAAAAAAGATTACCTCAAGATGGACGATTTAAAATTGTTAACAATCAAGGAAGCGTTTCGTTTCGTGTTTCAACCTTACCAACTTATTTTGGAGAAAAGACAGTCATTCGTATTTTAAGGGAAAATGTTAAAGGATTTAATCTTGAGAGTCTTGGTTTTCATGGAGAGGCTCTAGAACGTGTTCATAAAGGACTCAAGAAAAAAGATGGTATGCTTCTGGCTACTGGTCCAACAGGTTCTGGAAAAACAACAACTTTATATACTATTTTGGATATTTTGAATACTCCTGACGTCAATATCTCAACAGTTGAGGATCCAATTGAATATCAAATGCCGAGGATTAACCAGACCCAAACTAAATCAGAAATTGGATTAACTTTTGCTAATGGACTACGAACCTTACTTCGTCAAGACCCAGATATTATTATGGTGGGGGAAATTAGAGATGGAGAGACGGCAAGTTTGGCTGTTAATGCAGCTTTAACAGGGCACCTTGTTCTTTCCACTATTCATACAAATTCTGCAGCTGGAGCTATTCCTAGAATGATTGATATGGGAGTTGAACCTTTTTTAATTGTTTCCACAGTTAAAACAATTATTGCTCAACGTCTTGTTCGTCGCTTAACTAAAGAAAAAGAGCAATATTTTTTAAGTGAAGGAGAAAGGGTAGAATTAAATAAAATTGTTAATTTAGATCAAGTTCTTTATTTTTTGAAAAAAGAAAATATTATTAAAAAAGATATTACTTGGGATAAGATTCCTTTCTATAGAGCTAAAGCTGGTAAAGAATCTGAGGATGGTTATCATGGCCGAGTTGGAATTCATGAAGTTTTAGAAGTTAGTTCAACTATCAAAGAAATGATTTTGAAAGGTTCAATCACTGATGAGATTGAGAAGAGAGCTAAAGAAGAAGGGATGATGACGATGTTAGAAGATGGAGTTTTCTTAGCTGTTCAAGGAATTACTTCAACTGAAGAAGTTCTAAGAGTAGTTTCTGGCTAATAAAATATTAAATGAAATTTAAATATAAAGAACAAAATAAAAATGGTAAAATTAGCGAAGGAATAAAAGAATCCACTGATAAATTTACTATTGCTAAAGAAATTAGAGATAAAGGCAATACTCCTTTGTCAATTATTGAATATAAAGAGAAAAAAGGTGGTTTTTCTTTAGCTAATATAAGCATATTTAACAAGGTTTCTCTCTCTGAGAAAATTATTTTTACTAATAATTTGAGCGCCATGCTTTCTGCCGGTTTGGCTTTAACGAGAGCCCTTTCTGTTCTTGGTAAACAATCTACTAATCCTAAAATGGTTAAAATTATTGAGAGTTTAGTCACTGAAATAAATAATGGTGGAACATTATCTTCAGGATTAGAAAAATTTCCGAAAGTCTTTTCGCCAATTTTTGTTTCTATGATCTTATCTGGAGAGGAATCAGGAGGATTGCCAAGAGTTTTATCTGAAGTTGGTGTAATTTTGAAAAAGAGTTATGACTTAAATAGAAAGATTAAGGGAGCTATGATTTATCCATCGATAATCATCAGCGCCATTTTCATAATTGGAGTCTTGATGATGATTTATGTTGTTCCAACCTTAATTTCAACATTTAAGGATGTAGGTGCAAATCTACCAGCCTCAACTAAATTTATCATCTGGATTTCTTATTCACTTACTCATCACTTTATTGCTTTTATTTTAATAATTTTTGCCATTATCATTAGTGTTATGTTTCTTATTAAACTTAAATTTACTCGTCATTATTTTGATTATTTTGTTATTCACATACCAGTTATTGGCGATCTAGTTAAGGAGACAAACTCAGCCAGAACAACCCGTACTCTTTCTTCGCTTCTATCCTCTGGGGTTACTTTATCTAAGTCTTTAACTATTACCAGAAATATTCTTCAAAATAGTTATTATAAAAAGGTTATTAATGATTCAATCAGTTCAGTTGAAAAAGGAATACCGCTTTCTACTTTATTCAAAGAGAATACAAAGCTTTATCCAGTTATGGTTGGAGAGATGATTGAAGTAGGAGAAGAAACTGGTAAATTATCGCAAATGCTTTTAGATATTGCCGTTTTCTATGAAAATGAAGTTAGTAATAAGACTAAAAATCTTTCCACGATTATTGAACCTGTTTTAATGATTTTCATTGGAGTTGCTGTTGGATTCTTTGCAATTTCAATAATTACTCCGATGTATACTGTTATGAATCATATTAATTAATAATTCTAAAATAGAAATATAAAATTATGAAAATAATGAATTACAACAAAGGATTTACTTTTATAGAATTACTAATAGTAATTGCTATTATCGGAATACTTAGCTTAATTACCATACCAAATTTATCTAATTTTAGAAAAGAACAAGCTCTTAAAAATACAACTGAAAATGTAATTACTCTTTTGGATAAAGCTCAATCTGACTCATTGTCTTCTTTGAACTCTAATAATTATGGTGTTCATTTTGCATCTAATTATATGGTTTATTTTGTAGGCAGTACATTTTCTAATACAAACCCAAATAATAAAAAAGTTGATTTTGAACCTGGTGTCGCCATACCACTAAATGGTGGGATTAACTTAAACGGTGGTGGTTCCAATATTATTTTTCCTAGACTTACAGGCAATGTTGTCGGGTATGGAACAATTATTTTACAATTAACTAATAAACCTACTCATCAAAAAATAATTAAAATAAGTAAAGTTGGTTCGGTTAGTTTATAATAAGAGTAGCTACAAAATATCCATTATGAAATATTACTTGAATAAAAAACGGAGAAGAATTAACAGAAATAGAGGCTTTACTATAGTTGAAGTTATTGTAGCTTGTGCAATTATTTCAATGACGACCCTTGCCTTAATGTCAACAACCCAAAAAGGGATAGAACTTTCTTCACGTGCTGTTAGACAAGTGCAAGCTAATTATTTACTTGAAGAAGGAGCGGAAGCTGTAAAATCTATCAGAGATAATAATTGGGGAGATATTGCTAATTTAACTTTGAACAATCAATATTCTTTATTCTTTGATACGAATACCAATCTTTGGTTGCTTAGTTCTCCTCCCCCTATCCCTATGACTAATACTCCTAAATATCCAATTGATTCTGTCTTTAATCGTGAGATTGTTATTTCCCCAGTTTATAGGAACTCAAATGATGATATAAGTAAAACTGGAGTATTAGATAATGGAACTAAAAAAATAACAGTTACTGTTTCATGGGCCTCTTCTAGTGGTGGGGTTATTTCTAGAAGCTTAGTTTTTTATTTAGCAAATATTTTTAATTAAATGAATAAAATATTAAAAAACGAAAAGGGATTTTCAATCATAGAAATAATTATTTATTTAGCAATTTTTACTATGATTTCTCTTTTGGTTATTAATTCACTTTTAACTGTTATGACTGCTTTTTCTAAAATCAGGAACAACCGGAGTATCTTAGAAGCAGGAATGAACTCTATGGAAAGAATGTCTCGTGATATCCGTCAAAGTAAAAGTATTGATCTTTTACATAGTAATCTAGGAGCTGGTATTTTACAGCTTAATAGTACCGATGAGTCTGGTAATCCAATTATTATAAAGTTTAGTAAAGAAAACTCTAAACTAGATCTTTATCAAGCTGGAGTTTTATCGGGTAATTTACTTGGTCCGTATGTAAACTTAGACAGTTTGACTTTTAGAAAAATTACTACCACAAGAAGCGAAGCGGTTAAAATAGAAATGAGTATTAATGATAAGCGTAGTAAAACGAATCAAATAAGAAAATTTTACGATACAATAATATTAAGGGGTGGATATTAATAATTTTTTAAATTAATAATGAATAGAAGAATAAACAAAAGAATAAAAACAAATGGAGGAGCAGCAATGATGATTCTTGTCATTTTCTTTATGTTTATTAGTTTAGCCATTTTGATTACTCTTACTACGCCTATTATTAGAGAATTCAGAATTGTCAATAATAATTTAAATTCAAAGCAAGCTTATTTTTTATCGGAGTCAGGAGTAGAAGATATCCTATATAGAATAAAAAATAATAAAAAATATAATGCCAATGAAACTTTAGTTTTAGGAACTTCTTCCGCTACAACTTCAATTACAGATCTTTCTAACAACCAAAAGGAAATTATTTCTTTAGGAGATACAAATTCTAATGAACGGAAAATTAAAGTAAACCTAACAACTGCAACTGGTGTTTCATTTAATTATGGAGTTCAAGTTGGTCAAGGTGGATTATTCTTAAGCTGGGGTGGAACAGTTAATGGTAGTGTTTATGCGAATGGTCCAATTGTCGGCGATGGTTCATCAATAATTACAGGAACAGCTATTTCAGCTAATAGCCCAGCAGCTGTATCTAATCAATCAAACGGTATAGGACAACCTGCTCATAATATTATTTTTGCTAAATATTATAATAATCAAGATATTGCTCAGAGTTTTAAAATAGCTAAAAACGGTTCCTTAAATAAGGTTCAGTTATATATTAAAAAAGTAGGTAACCCCAGTAATCTAACTGTTAGAATTGTTGATGATTTCTATGGTTATCCAGGTTATAGGGTTTTAGCCAGTGGACAATTATCAGCTTCCAAAATAACTTCTTCGTATGGTTGGGTTAATATCTCTTTTAGTAATAATCCGGTTCTTAGCGCTAATAAAACATATTGGCTTGTTGTAGGTGGTTATCCTTCTAGATATTCATATTATGAAATTGGAGCTTCGGATGGTGGTTATGTAAATGGAGTAGCAAGGATTGGTCAATTTTTTTGGAACTATTGGAAAAATACAAATCCACCAGGGCTTGATTATTATTTTAGGGTTTATCTTGGTGGGGCTACTGGTCTGATTACTAGTCGCTATGATAGTATCTGGAATAGATTTAGAGTTGGGACAGTTTCAGGTTCAGCTCAAGCTCATACTGTTAATTATACTAATGCTACTGGAAAAATTTATTGCCAAACTGGTACTGGAAATAATAAATCTTGTACATCACAACCTGATCCGACATATATTGCCTTACCTGTATCAGATGCCAACATGACCGATTGGCAAAATAGTGCTCTCAGTGGTGGGACTTACAATGGAAATTATTATGTTGGTTGGTCAGGAGCGACCTTGGGTCCTAAAAAAATAAATGGAAATTTAACAATTAGTAATGGTGGAACTTTAACAGTTACTGGAAATCTTTGGGTAACTGGTAATGTTATTTTAAGAGGTGGTGGAAAAATTGAGTTATCTCCAAGTTATGGTTCAAATGATGGTGTGATTATAGCTAATGGAAAAATTTATATATCATATGGTGGTTATATTACAGGATCTGGAGTAAAAGGTAGCTATTTAATGATGTTATCTACTGAATCTTCTAGTGATGCTATAAGAGTTTCTGGCGGAGCTGGAGCTGTTGTTGTCTATGCTGCTAATGGTGGAATAGAAATTAGTGGAGGAACATCTCTCAAAGAAGCTGTTGGCTATAAAGTTTCTATAAGCGGAGCTTCAAGTATTAATTATGAATCTGGATTGAGTAATAGTAATTTCTCTACTGGCCCCTCTGGATCTTGGAATATAAATAGTTGGGAAGAAGTAAAATAATTACATCTTTTGTGGTATAATACACCATATGAGTAAAATTATTGTTGCTAATTGGAAAATGAACCCAGAATCATTAAAAGAAGCAAGGGTCATTTTTGATAATACTATTAAAAATCTAAAAGATTTAAAGTTAACTAAAGATATTCAAGTTGTTATTTGCCCGCCGTCCCCATTTTTATTTATTGCTAATAATTTGAAAATGAAAAATGTTAGTTTAGGTTCCCAGAATGTTTTTGAAGAGGCCAAAGGTGCTTATACTGGGAAAGTTTCTCTAAAAATGGTTACCAGTATGGGAGCTAAGTATATTATTTTAGGACATTCTGAAAGTAGAGCATCAGGGGACACAGATAGAATTATAAACAAAAAAGTATTAGCAACACTAAAGGCCAAGCTCACTCCTATTTTATGTGTTGGAGAAAAAAAACGTGATGATAATGGATTTTATTTAGCTTTTATTAAACACCAATTAGTTGAATGTCTATCGGCTGTGTCAAAATCACAAATCAAAAATATAATTATTGCTTATGAACCTATTTGGGCTATCGGAAGCGAAGCGTTACACGAAGCAACAGAAGCTGAATTTGTTGAAATTCAAATTTTCATTAAAAAAATAATTTCAGATATTTACGATATTAAAATAGCTAGTATCGTTAAAATAATTTATGGAGGGTCTGTTCATTCTTCTAACGTTTTAGGTTTTATGGAAGGAGGAGCCTCTGGTTTACTTATTGGTCGAGATAGTCTTTCTCCTAAAAAATTTGGAGAGATAATTAAACTTATAAAATAATTTTTATTAAACAAAAATGAAATCAATCAGAGATATAAAAAGCTTATCTGGTAAGAAGGTTCTTGTTAGAGTTGACTTCAACGTGCCAATTAAGAAAGATAGAGTTGTTGATGATTTTAGAATAAAGAAATCAATCCCAACAATAGAATATCTTCATGAAAAAGGAGCCATTGTTATTCTAATAGCTCACTTGGGCTCAGATGGAAAAGCTAGTCTTAAACCAGTCTTCCTAAGATTAAAAAAGTTTTTCCCTACAGCCAATTTTATTGATGAATCCATTTTGGGTTATGGAGCGACAGGGGCTTTAGATAATCTTAAAAAGGGCGATATTGTTCTTATGAAAAATCTTCGAGGAGATGAAGGAGAAAAGAAAAATTCACCTTCTTTTGCTAGAGGTCTTTCTAGGTATGCAGATATTTATGTGAATGATGCTTTTTCTGTTTGCCACCGCCAGCATGCTTCCATTGTTGGTCTACCTAAATATTTACCTAGTTATGCTGGTTTACAACTTTTGGCTGAAATTAAAAATTTATCAAACATCTTTAATCCTAAACATCCTTTTCTCTTCATACTAGGTGGAGCAAAGTTTGAAACAAAAATCCCTTTAGTTAAAAAATTTCTTCATTTAGCTGACAATGTATTTATTGCTGGAGCTTTGGCTAATGATTTCTTTAAGATTAAAGGATTTGAAGTTGGGATATCTTTAGTCAGTAATGAGAATCTACAGATTTCTTCGCTCTTAAAACGTAATAATTTAATTCTTCCTATAGATGTGGAAGTTCTGAAAGGTTCTGATTATCGTTATGTGGACTCAAATAAAGTTGGGAGTGAAGATTCCATTGTTGATGTTGGACCACAAACAATTAAAATTCTAAAAGAACTAATCTTAAAATCAAAATTTATTCTTTGGAATGGTCCTCTTGGAAAGTATGAAGATGGATTTGGTAGAGCCACAGAATTAATCATAAAATATATTGCTAATTCAAAAGCTTATAGTGTTATTGGTGGGGGAGATACAGTTTCAATTATTTCAAAGTTAAAGTTAGAGAATAAATTTGGTTTTGTTTCAACTGGAGGAGGTGCAACTTTAGAATATTTAACTAAAGAAACTCTTCCTGGAATTAAAGCCCTAAAATAAAAAACTCCCTCTTTTAAGAGAGGGAGTTTTTTATTTTAGAAGCAATTGCTATTTGTTCTGCTTCTGTTTCATAAGTTGAAGTTTTGAATTCTGGTAATTTATCTCCTAAAGATCTAGGGATTAAATGAATATGGAAATGGGGAACATCTTTCCCGACAACAACAAGCTGAACATAATCACAACCGAGACCTTTTCTCATTTTATTTATTAAGTTTTTAGCTACAATGAATGATTGAGCCACTATTTCATCTGGAGTTTCGTGAATCCATTTATAGTGTTCCTTAGGTATTAATAAAGAATGACCCTCAGTTACAGGTTTAATATCCAAAAAACTTAAAAATCTATCGTCCTCATAAATTATAAATGCTGGAATCTCTTTATTTACAATCTTACAAAAAATACAATCATCATTTTTATTCATATGTCTATTATATGATACAATCATAACTATGCCAAACCATATTGAACTACTTAGTCTTCTCTTAAAAAATCGTGGAGTTCTTGATCAAGAAAAATTTTTAAACCCATCATACGAAAAGCATCTCTATGACCCTTATTTATTAAAAGATATGGAAAAGGCGGTTCTTCGTATTTTTAAGGCGATCGAAACTAAAGAAAAAATTATTATTTATAGCGATTATGATTGTGATGGTATTCCAGCTTCGGTCATTATGTATGATTTTTTCAATAAAATAGGATTTAAAAATTTTTCTATTTATATTCCAGATCGTTATGATGAAGGATATGGATTACATACTTCGGCGATTACTAAATTCATTACTGATGAAGTAAACCTTTTAATTACTTTTGATTTAGGAATTACAGCTATTGATGAAATTGCTAAAGCCAAAGCCTCTGGTTTAGATGTCATTATTGTTGATCATCATTTATTATCTTTAAAAGGATTGCCAGATGCTTATGCTATTATTGATCCTAAACAAGAAGATTGCCATTATCCCGATCCAATGCTTTGTGGAGCTGGTTTAACTTTTAAATTAGTCCAAGCTCTTATCAAAAAATATAATCAAAATTGGAAAATAAAAAATGGTTGGGAAAAGTGGCTTCTTGATATGGCTGGTCTTGCGACTCTAGCTGACCAAGTTCCTCTTGTTAATGAAAATCGTGTGCTAGCTTTTTATGGTTTGAAAGTTTTACGTAAAACTCGCCGTCCAGGATTATTAGAAATTTTTTATAAAGCAAAAATTGATATTTCAAAATTAAACGAAGAAGATATAATTTTTACTTTAGCTCCAAGAATTAATGCCGCTTCCCGTATGGCAAGTCCAATGAGAGCTTTTGAAGTTTTATCTACTAACGATGAAGTTAAAGCTAAAACCTTAGCTCTCTATTTGATTAAAATAAACAATGAGCGCAAATATCTAGTAGCTCAAATAATGAAAGATATTAAAAAAAATCTAAGCAAAAGAATTCTAAACCAAGAAGAAGAAATGCCAGTTATTGTTATTGGTAATCCTAAATGGAAAATTGGTATTTTAGGAATTATTGCCGCCAAGGTTGTTGAAGAGTATAAAAAACCAGCCTTTGTTTGGGGTTCTGATGGAAACGATATTCTTCGTGGGTCTTGTCGGTCATATAATAATATTAACCTAGTTGAACTAATGTCCTCTTTACCAAAAAATAGTTTATTAGATTTTGGAGGACATGCGCTGGCTGGTGGTTTTTCTGCTTCACATTCAGAAATTCATTTTTTAGAAGAACGGCTAATATCTGTTTTTAATAAAAAAGAAAAAGAAAATTTATTAGATACAAAAACCTCACCTAGTAAAAATAAAGAAGAGTTAATCGATGCAACTATAACAATAGATGATGTTAATAATGAAAATTATAAAGTAATTGAGAAATTAGCTCCATTTGGAGTAGCCAATCCTAAGCCAACCTTTCTTCTTAAAAATATTGAAGTTTATAGCTTTAGAGAATTCGGCAAAGATAAAAATCATCTAGAAATTACTTTTAAAAATAGCCAAGGATATTCTATTAAAGCCATCGCTTTCTTCAAAACGAATAATAGTTTTGATAACATTTTAGCTCCTGGTAAAAGAATTAGCCTCATTGTTAATTTTGAAAAAAATACTTTTGCTGGTAGGACTGAGCTAAGATTAAAAATTGTTGATATAATATAATTATGAACTCAAAAATAGAAATATATACAGATGGTTCTTCTCTCGGTAATCCTGGTTCAGGTGGTTGGGGAGTAGTTGTTGTTCAAAATAAAAAAATTATTAAAGATTTTGGTGGGCATAAAAAACAAACTACAAATAATAAAATGGAATTATCTGGAGCGATTGAGGCTCTTAAATATCTAACATATCAACAAGATTTAACCAAAATAAAAAAAGCTATAATTTATACTGATTCTACTTATGTTCTTAATGGAATAACATCTTGGGTATATAATTGGGAAAAAAATGGCTGGAAAACGGCTAATAAAAAACCAGTTCTGAATAAAGAATTTTGGCTAGAATTAGTAGATCTTTCAAGAAAATTAAATGGAATTATTTCTTGGGAAAAAGTAAAAGGTCATTCGGGTCATATCTATAATGATAGGGCTGATGAAATAGCTACAAATAATTCTTCAAAAAAAATATAAATATAAAAATGATTTTCTTAGCTTAAAATTATGTCAAAGAAAGAAATCATTTTAATTTTTATATTGGTTTCTATTGCCTTAATAAGATTTTTATTTTTTCTTCCCCAAGCTCCAAATTTTGAAAGAGCTATAAATAAAAAAGTATCTGTAGAAGGTATGATAATTTCTTCGCCAGATATTCGTTTGGATAATCAACTTATAACCATTAAACCAACTGGCGAAGAAACAAACATCTTAGTAATTATTCCCAACAATTTAGATGTTTTTTATGGTGATTTAGTTAAAGTTACAGGCTTACTTCAAACGCCAGAAAATTTTATTACCTCAGTTGGAAAAGAATTTAATTATAAAAGATATTTAGCTAATCAAGATATTTATTTTATTATTAGAAGAGCCACGGTTAAGGTAATTTCTCATCAGAACAAAAATAAATTAAAATTTTTATTATACAAACTCCGAAGTTCTTTTACCGAAAATATCAAACATATAATTTCTCCACCAGAAAGTGATTTAGCTAATGGTTTAATTCTAGGAACTCGTGGAGGTTTTAGTAAAAAAATACATAGTGAATTAATCTCTACTGGCACAATTCATATTGTCGCCTTATCTGGATATAATGTGACAATTGTAGCTGAAGGAGTAATGAATACTCTTGGATTTATCTTTTCCGAAATAGTTTCTATTATTTTTGGAATTTTAATTGTTATTTTATTCATTATAATGACAGGAGCTTCTTCCACTGCAATTCGTGCTGGAATTATGGCCATAATTTTGCTTTTTGCTCGTTTAACTGGTCGGACTTATTTTGCTGGTCGAGCTTTAATTATTGCTGCCCTTCTAATGGTTGCTTATGATTTGAGAACCTTGACTAATATCTCATTTCAACTTTCATTTTTAGCTACGGCTGGAGTTTTATTTTTAACTCCAAAAGTTATTTCTTGGTTTAAGTTTGTTCCAATGCGTTTTAAGCTCAGAGAATTAGTTGCTACTACTATATCAGCTACAATTTCTGTTTTACCAATTTTACTTTACATAACCGGTATTCTATCTTTAGTTTCCTTACCAACGAATGTTTTGATTTTGCCATTTATTCCCTTAACTATGTTTTTTAGTTTTATAACTGGATTGCTCGGTTTTATTTCTCCTAGTTTATCTTTACCTTTTGGTTACATTTCCCATTTTTTCCTCTCTTATATACTTTCTGTTATTCATTTTTTTGCTTCATTACCTTTTGCTAGTCTTAGCACAGCGTCTTTCCCACTTAGTCTTACCATATTACTTTATATTTTCTTAATTTGGTGGGTTTTCAAGAAAGATAAAAAACATTAGAAATAACTAATCACTAAAGATAAAAAATACTAGAAACAACTAGTCACTTTTTATTTTTTAATTTAATCACCCAAAATCTAAAACTCAAAATCCAAACCCCAAACCC
>CAYNYY010000005.1:24106-27083 GCA_964401625.1 uncultured Candidatus Saccharibacteria bacterium | reverse complement strand
ATATAATATTTAGATTACCTTCAACCTTCAACCTTCAACCTTCAACCTTCAACCTTCAACCTAAACCCTCAACCCTCAACCCTCAACCTTCAACCTTCAACCTTCAACCTTTAACCTAAAATCTAACTATTCTTACGCTATCGCGCAAAATAAGTTAGATTTATCTTATTTTTAATGATAGTATATTAATTATAATATGAAATATTCAAAACGATATTTACTTTTTGTTCCTCTCTTTATTTTATTTTTAGTTACTTTAGGTATTTATTCTACAGTATCTTCCAAAAGGGAAGAAACAAAATATTTAACTGTCGCTTTTTTGAATATTGGACAAGGAGATGCGATTTATATTGAAGCTCCTAATGGTAAACAGATGTTAATTGATGGAGGTCCAGATGCTAAAGTCATACAAAAATTAGCTGAAGTAATGCCTTTTGGTGATAGATCAATAGATGTCTTAGTAGAAACACATGCCGACAGCGACCACATCACTGGATTTTCCTATGTTCTTGATGATTATAAAGTTTCTGACATCATAGAAAATGGTGTTCCTTCAAAAAATAGAATTTATCAAAAAATAGAACAAAAAGTTAAAAAAGATAAAGTAAAGAAAATTATTGCCAATAATAAAATGAGAATTATTTTAGACAAAGACCGAAACATCTATTTTGATATTCTGTTTCCAGATAAAGATATTTCAAAATCTAAATTAACTTCTAATGACGGTTCAATTGTTGGAAAACTCGTTTACGGAAAAGAATCCTTTATGTTAACAGGGGATGCCACAATTTATACTGAGAATATGATTAACTGGAATGAAAATAATAATTTCTTACACTCACAAGTTTTGAAGTTAGGTCATCATGGTTCTAAAACTTCTTCAAGTGTTTTGTGGCTCAAGGATGTTAAACCTCAAATAGCGATTATTTCTGTTGGAAGAAATAATCGCTATAATCTTCCTAACCCAAAAATATTAAATAGATTAAAAAATCTCCACATTCCATATCTAGAAACATTCAAAGAGGGAAATATTATTTTTGAAACTGATGGGGTAAATTTATTTCGTGAAAAATAAAAAACATTACACTTTTCCACAGGTGTGGAAAAGTGTAATGTTTTTTATTTAATAATTCCTGCTTTTTTTAGAACAACATAAGCACCTTTTTTATTGATAGTTCTGATAGCTTTAGTTGAAAGAGTTAAGGGAAAATATTTTTTTAGTTCTGGCACGTAGATACGTTTTTTCTGAAGATTAGTATATTTACGAACCTTACCAGTTGGATTAAATTTTGTAGCACGAACAGCATTGGAATATCCTCCTGCCATCATTGAACCTTTTTTAGTTATTGCACAAACTTTTGCCATATATGGTTCGTATGCTATCATATAAGGCACACTCATGCAAGCTCAAATTATAAACGGAATATTTTATATCTTAATTCTAATCATGTCCATAGTGGTTCATGAATTTTCGCATGGTTATGTCGCCTATCTTCTTGGGGATAATACGGCTAGAGATAGTGGAAGATTAAGCTTAAATCCTATTAAACACCTTGATCCTTTTGGCTCGGTTATTTTACCGTTGTTATTATATTTTTCAACTCACGGTACTTTCTTAGTTGGTTGGGCTAAACCTGTTCCATATAATCCAAATAACTTACGGAATGTTAGAAAGGGGACCATTCTTGTTTCAATTGCTGGAGTCGCCTCTAATATTTTAATTGCAATTATTTTTGGAATGTTAATTAGATTTGCTCCACTGCTCGGCATTCCAACTTACATAGCGGGAACTACTACGGTTAGTCCTTTTATAAAAATTTCATCAATTATCGTTTTCCTAAACCTAGTTTTAGCTATATTTAATCTTATTCCAATTCCACCATTAGATGGATCAAAAATTTTATTTTCAATTATTCCTTCTAGATATCGTTACATTGAGAACTTTATGGAAAGATTCGGTATATTCATATTAATTTTCTTTATCATTTTTCTCTGGAATCAAATTGCCCCAATTCTTTTCTATTTTTTCTCTCTAATAACAGGGTTATAATAAATATTAATAAAAAAGTTTGTTTTTTTTTGTTAATTAATTTATAATAAAATTAATGAAAGAATATTTTTTAGATAAAATGAAATTTAATATATCTTCCAAAATAACAATTTTTGCTGTTATTTTAATTGCTTTATTTCTCATAACGCCGACTAAAAGTTTTGCTGTTACAAATAATATAAATAATCTTTTTGGTTTAACCAAAGTGGATAATATATTTACGCCTGACCGAATTGGACATATTGATATGTCCGCCAAAGATGAGGTAGAAGTTTGTAAAGATCCAACTTGCACTAACCCTAAACCGGGGATTATTTATTTTAAAATATCAAAAGGTTCTCCATTGGTTATAGATTCTGATAACGGCCTAAGAGGGCAGGTTTTTGGAAATGAACTCGGAATCATAAAATTTAAATCATCTTATGGAAGAGTCTATATTGCTAATAAAAAAACTGGTTTACTGAAGGGTGTTGCCTTAGCTGGAAATTCTGGGACTATCAATTTCTCTGTAACAGGACAACAGGTAATTATTGATCCTAAAACTGGAGAATGGAAAGGTTGGGCTTGGGCTTCGGGTCCATATGGAGGTTGGATTAAATTTGATTGTGCTCAAGATTCTTGTGTCAAAACAGTTTGGAATAATAAAAAAGTAATTACTCCAAATCCTCAAGTTGCTCCTAAAAAAAATGTAGAAGTTAATACGGCTAGTGCTGATAAAGTAGAAGAAGCAAAAGAATCTTTTAATATCACTATAAATAATATCTCATCTTGGCTCACTAATTTTATAAATAAAACTGAGAAAGTAACTAAACAGGGAAGTCAGGCCACTGTTTATTATTGGAACTCATTCACATCTAACTCTGGAAAATTTTTCAGCCGAAATTGGAACTCTCTAACTTCCAATTCCAAAAACTTTTTTAGTCAAAC
>CAYNYY010000005.1:13616-24006 GCA_964401625.1 uncultured Candidatus Saccharibacteria bacterium | reverse complement strand
TCAGCCGAAATTGGAACTCTCTAACTTCCAATTCCAAAAACTTTTTTAGTCAAACTTGGAACTCACTAGCTTCATCCGAAAGCTTTTTCAGCCGAAATTGGAACTCTCTAACTTCCAATTCCAAAAACTTTTTTAGTCAAACAGGAAAAGTAATTAGTAGTACTTATAATTTGCTATTGTCATTTTCAAGGACTTTATTAAAGAAATAAACAGCCAATAATAGGTAGCAAGAACCGTTCTTGCTACCTAAGTCAGACCTTATTATTTAATACTTTCTTGAGCTTGCTTTTTTAAGGGCTTTATAGTAAAGTGTTTTCACTAGTCGTTATGACTATTTTTATTTGATATGCCTACAATTAATCAATTAGTTCGAAAAAATCGCAAAACAATTAAAAAGAAATCTAAAGCTGTTGCTTTGGCTCGTGGTTTTAATTCAAAAAAAAATAAAGTGGTTTTTTACCCTTCACCTTTTAAGAGGGGAGTTTGCACAAAAGTTTCAACTACAACTCCTAAAAAACCGAACTCTGCTCTCCGAAAAATTGCTCGTGTCAGATTAACTAATGGTATGGAAGTTACTGCTTATATTCCAGGTGAAGGACATAATCTTCAAGAACACTCCGTTGTGATGATTCGTGGCGGGCGTGTTAAAGACTTAATTGGGGTTAGATATCATATTGTTAGAGGTCGTCTTGATGCAACGGGAGTTGAAAATCGTAGAAAATCCCGAAGTCGTTATGGGACAAAACATCCCAAAGAAAAAAAGAAATAAATTATTAATTACTGATTATTAAAAATGCGTAGAAAGATAAAAAATCCAAAAATTATTGACCCTGATATAATTTATAATTCGCAAAAACTTGCGAAGTTTATTAATAATATTATGGAGAGTGGGAAAAAAGAAACTGCTCGAAAGATTGTATATAAAGCTTTTGATATTATAAAAAAAGAAACTGGTAATCCAAATCCTTTAGAAATTTTTGATACGGCTGTTAAAAATGCTGGACCACTTGTTGAAGTTCGTTCTCGTCGTATTGGCGGAGCTAACTATCAAGTTCCACGCGAAGTTCGCCCTGAAAGACGCACGGCTTTAGCTATGCGATGGATTATAACTGCTGCCAGAAGTAAAAAAGGAGTTCCAATTCACAAGAAATTAGCTGAAGAATTAATTTTAGCTTCAAAAAATGAAGGTGCGGCTATTAAAAGAAAAGAAGATACTCATAGAATGGCCGAAGCTAATAAAGCTTTTGCTCACTTTACTTGGTAAAAATAATTAATATATGGAAAGAGATTATCCTTTAGAAAAAGTTAGAAATTTTGGAATTATTGCCCACATTGATGCAGGCAAAACTACAACTAGTGAGCGAGTTCTTTTTTATACTGGTTTATCACATAAAATGGGAGAAGTTCATGATGGAGAAGCTGTAACTGATTGGATGGAACAAGAACAAGAAAGAGGTATCACTATTACTTCGGCTGCTATTACTTGTTTTTGGACTCCTACATATGCAAATAAAGATGATTCTAAAAAACATCGTTTCAATATTATTGATACTCCTGGGCATATAGATTTTACAGTTGAAGTAAAACGATCCTTACGTGTTTTAGATGGAGCTGTTGTCATTTTTGATGGAGTAGCCGGAGTAGAACCTCAATCTGAGACAAACTGGCATTATGCTGATGAAGCTATGGTCCCCAGAATTTGTTTCATAAATAAATTAGATAGGACTGGGGCTTCTTTTGAACATTCTTACCAAACAATTCTTGATCGCTTAAGTAAAGATGCAGTCCGTATGCAAATTCCAATTGGGTTAGAAGATGAGTTTGAAGGTGTTATTGATTTACTTAAGATGAAGGCTTACTATTTTGAAGGAGAAATGGGTAATCAAGTTGTAGAAAAAGATTTCAAAGAAGCAGGAATATCAGAAAGTCTCATTACTGAAGCGAATAAATATCGCAATGAACTAATCGAAAAAATAGTTGAACAGGACGATGAAATTATGTCTCAATATCTTGATGGGAAGATTCCTGATGTTGAAACTCTCAAAGCGCTTTTAAGAAAAGCAGTTATAGCTAATAAAATTTTTCCAGTCTATGCTGGTAGTGCTCTAAAAAATAAAGGAATCCAATTAATTTTAGATGGTGTTGCTGACTACCTTCCAAGTCCTGTTGATATACCTTCTATTACTGGTATTGACCCTAAAACAGAAGAAACAATTGAGCGTCATGCTTCTGATAGTGATCCTTTTTCAGCGCTGGCTTTTAAGGTTGCTACTGATCCATTTGTCGGACAATTAATTTTTTTCCGTGTTTATTCAGGGACTCTATCTTCTGGAAGTTATGTTTATAATCCTAGAACTCGTAACAAAGAACGAATTGGACGGATATTAAGAATGCATGCTAACGACCGAGAAGAGGTCAAAAAAGTTTTTGCTGGTGAAATTGCTGCTGCTGTTGGACTTAAAGATACAATTACTTCAGATACATTATGTGATGAAAAATATCCAATAGAACTTTACCGAATTGTTTTTCCAGAGCCAGTCATTTCTTTGCGGGTTGAACCAAAAACAAAAGCTGACCAAGAAAAAATGGGTATGGCTTTATCTCGTTTGGCTCAAGAAGATCCGACTTTCCGTGTTTCAAGTGATAGCGAAACGAATGAAACTATTATTTCAGGAATGGGAGAACTTCACTTGGAAATCATTGTTGATAGAATGAAACGTGAATTTTCTGTTGATACTACCGTTGGTAAACCCCAAGTAGCCTATAGAGAAACTATCACTGGTGAATCAAGTGCCGAGGGTAAATATATTAAACAATCAGGTGGTCGTGGAAACTATGGTCATGTCAGAATTAGAGTTAAGCCTATGAATATGAATGAGCCTGAAGGTAAACTTCCAAAGAATGTTAAGAGAGAAAAGAATTTTGAATTCATCAATAGCATTAAAGGTGGAGTTATTCCTCAAGAATATATACCTGCTTGTGAAAAAGGATTTAGAGAAGGTCTTGATCGTGGAGTTTCGGCTGGTTTCAGGTTGGTAAATGTATCTGTTGAACTTTATGATGGAAGCTATCATGAAGTGGATTCTAATGAAATGGCCTTCAAAATTGCCGCTTCTATAGCTATCCAAGATGCTTGCCGAACAGCTAAGCCTGTTATTTTAGAACCTATGATGCAAGTTGAAGTTGTTACTCCTGAAAAATTTATGGGAGATGTTACTGGCAACCTTTCTTCTAAACGAGGTATCATTGAAGGTATGGAAAATCGTGGTATGAACCAAGTTGTTAAAGCTATTATTCCATTATCTGAAATGTTTGGCTATATGACTATTCTTCGTTCTATGACTGAAGGGCGAGCTTCTTACACAATGGAATTTATTCGCTATGACATTGTTCCTCAAAGTGTTGCTACCTCTATTATTGAAGCTAGAAAATAATCTTCAATAATTTTTGCTGAAAATTATTGAAGATAGAGCGCCCCGAGGCAAACGCCTCGGGGCGCTAGTATGTTAGAAAACCCGAAATAATGTTATACTGACGATATTATTGATGATTATGTCGTGTCAGTATATTTAATTTATTAGTGTTAATTTTTTCTTAATATGCAAAAGAAAAATATAAAATTGGCGTTTTCTTTTATTATAGTTATTGCTTTCGTAGGATTGATTATTTATTCAATGGCCAACCCAAGACCCAAAAGCAATTCAAACATTATAAACAAAAATCAATTACAAACAACAACAAAAAAAATTATGGAACAAAATACAAATGCAAGTCCAAACGCAAATACAAATCCAAAAATAGAGGCCGACAGAATAGCTAAAGATGGGGATATTTTGACTGTAGATTATACAGGTAGATTAGAAAATGGAACTATTTTTGATTCCAATGTTGACCCAAAGTTCGGGCATGTTAAACCATTTACTTTTACTCTTGGAGCTGGTTCTGTTATCAAAGGTTGGGAAGAAGGTTTTGTTGGAATGAAAGTAGGGCAGGAAAAAACTTTAGTTATTCCTCCAGATGAAGCTTATGGATCACAAAGTATTGGTATAATTCCCCCCAATGCAACACTTACCTTTAAGGTCAAGTTAATTAGTATTAAATAATTCAATGAAAAATATAATTTCTTTTATAAAAAGAATTCTTAAAAAAAAATATTTCTGGATAATTTTAGCAGCTATATTAATTATTGTTGGTTATATTGTTTTGAAACCAAACAGCAGTCTAAAAAATATTGTTGTAGAAAAAGCTAAACTTGTAGATTTGAAACAGACAGTTTTAGCTACTGGGCAAGTTGTTTCTGACACCGATTTAGATTTATCTTTTAGCGCTAGCGGAATAGTAAAAACTATAAGAGTTAAAGTTGGTGATAAAGTTAAAACTGGAGAAGTTTTAGCAACTTTAAACGGAGCTCAAGCTAGAGCTAATTTAACTTCTGCAAAAGGAGCACTAGCCGCCGCTAAAGCTCGTTTAGAAATAATAACCGAGGGAGCTTCTAGTGAAGAAATTAATCTTGTTCAAACTGCCGTGAATAATGCTAAACGAAATTATGAAAGTGTTAAAACAGTTCAGGAAACTTTAGTAAACAATGCTTATTATAATTTACTTAACTCAACTCCAAAAGCAACTCCAGCCGGAGGTGTAAGTGATTATAAAGCGCCGACTATTAGTGGTAATTATAAACTAGGGAAAGAAGGTACGATAAATATCAATACCTATTATTCTGGAAGTGGTACTATTTTCAATAGTTTTGGGTTGACATCTGGCAATGGAATAGTTACTACAATTACCCCTCAACCAGTTGGCAATTCAGGATTGTATATTGTCTTTCCATCTACGACTAATCTAAATTCAGGTAATTGGGTTATAACAATTCCAAACAAACAAGCTCCTAATTATCTTATCAATTACAATGCCTACCAAGCTGCCTTGAAAGTAAAGCAGAGTGCTTTGTCTCAAGCTCAATCTTTAGTTGATAAAAGTGAAGCTGAATTTGTAGTTAAAACTGCTGGAGCGAGAGAATCTGATATTAAATTAGCTCAAGCAAATATTCTTTCTGCCCAAGGACAATATGAACAAGCTTTAGCTACTTACAATAATACAAAAATAATTGCTCCATCTAGTGGAACTGTTACTAGTGTAGATACTAAATTAGGAGAATTAGCTCCAGCTACTAAAGAGGTAATTATTTTACAAGATATTTCAAATATGTATGTTGAAGCTAATATCAATGAAGCTAATATAGTTAATCTCGTGAAAGGTATGCCGGTAGAAATTAATTTTGACTCTTTAGGTCCAAGTAAGAATTTTGAAGGAAATATATTTAGTATTAACCCAAGCTCTACGCTACTTTCTGGAGTTGTTAATTATAAGATTAAAGTTAGAGTTGGAAAAATAAAGGAATTAAAACCTGGAATGACTGCTAATATGACAATTAAAGTCAAAGAAAAGGATAAAGTTATCGCCGTTCCTTCAAGAGCTATTTTGACGAATAAAAATGGTAATAATTCAATTAGAATAATAACCAATCTCAAAGATAAAAAATATAAAGAAGTGCCAGTTTCAATTGGCTTGAATGGTGATGGTGGTTTGGTTGAAATTACTAAAGGACTTTCTGCAGGGGATGAATTCGTAGTTTTGATAAAAACATAAATAATGTTAATTGAGCTTAAAAAAATAATTAAGAATTATGATAATGGTGGAGTCATCACTCGTGTTTTGAGAGATATTGATTTGTCTATAAACGAAGGAGAATTTATAACAATTATGGGACCTTCTGGGTCCGGCAAATCAACCTTAATGCACATTGTCGGTTTTCTTGATAGACCAACTTCTGGAACATATTATTTTGATGGCAAAAATACTGAAAATTTTACTGATAACCAATTAGCCGAAATTCGTAATCGTCGTGTTGGATTTGTTTTTCAATCTTTTAATTTGTTACCTAGAACAAGCGTTTTAGATAATGTTATGTTACCACTATTTTATAATGTTGATAAGAAAAATCAGAAAGATAAAGCTAAAAAGGTGCTGGAATCTGTTGGTTTAGGAAAAAAATTAAATTATATGAGTAACCAAATTTCTGGCGGGCAAAAACAACGAGTAGCTATTGCTCGAGCTCTAGTTTGTAATCCAAAAGTTATTTTTGCTGATGAGCCAACTGGTAATCTAGATTCTAAAAGTGGTGATATCATTATGAATATCTTAGAACGATTAAATAAAGAAGGCCGAACTATTATACTTGTTACTCACGATATAAATATAGCTCTTCATGCTAATAGGATTGTCAAAATTCGTGATGGGGAAATAATTTCAGACGAAATGGTTCCTTCTGATAAAAAAATTCATTCTAAAGCAACTATAGATTCTTAGATATGTTTAATTTTGCTAGAGATTTAAAAGTTTTAGTAAAAGATTTGCTGGCTAGAAAAGGTAGATCGTTTTTGACAATTCTTGGTATTATTATTGGAGTTTCAGGAGTTATCATAATTATCTCTCTTGGTTCTGGTGCTCAAACTCTTGTTCTTGGGCAAATAACAAAACTTGGAACTAATATAATTGGAGTCCTCCCAGGTAAAAGTAATGAATCTGGACCTCCAGCTGCAGTTTTTGGTGTTCAAATCAAAACGTTATCATTATCTGACTTAAAGGCCTTAAAAAATAAAAATAATGTACCCGACGTAACTGCTGTTGCTGCTTTTGTTGAGAGTAATGCTACAATCGTTGCTGGTGAAAGGAGCGTCAATACTTCTTTTATTGCTACTAATGGTAGTTACCCTAGAGTTCAGAATGCCCAAATGGAAAAAGGTAATTTTTTTTCTGACGAGCAAGATAGAACGGGAGCTAATGTGATTGTTCTTGGTTATACCGTTGCCAAGGAACTTTTTCCTAATGGAAATGAGTTAGGTAAAATAGTAAAAATTAGAATACCAAATGTTGATGTTTCTAATAAATCAGAAATCGGAAGTATCCCATTTAGAGTTATCGGTGTTAAGAAGAAAATGGGAACTGTAGCTTTTCAAGATCAAGATGATAGGGTTTTTATCCCATTTACTATTGGTCAACGACAACTGTTGGGAATTAGTTATATTCAATTTATTAGAATGAAAGTAAATAGTGCTAAAAATATAAAGATTGCTATGGAAGATGTTACTCATACATTAAGAGAACAACATAGAATTACAAATCCTGATAATGATGATTTCACAGTCCGTAATTTAGCTAATGCTATTAAACTTTTAACAAATATCACTGACACGCTGCGAATTTTTCTAGGACTGATGGCTGGTTTATCTCTTGTTGTTGGTGGAATTGGAATTATGAATATAATGTTAGTTACAGTTTCTGAGAGAACTCGTGAAATAGGATTACGTAAAGCTGTAGGAGCAACCTATCATATGATTCGTAATCAGTTTTTATTTGAATCTATTATTCTTACCTTAACTGGGGGAATTCTAGGAATTATTTTGGGTATTCTCGTTTCATATTTGGTCGCTCTTGGAGCTAGGTTGGCAGGTTATGATTGGGTTTTCGTTATTCCACCCTTCGCTATACTTCTGGCTGTCAGTGTTTCTATTATCACCGGGATAATTTTTGGTTTATATCCTGCTATTAAAGCTGCCAAATTAAACCCAATTGATGCTTTGCGTTATGAATAATATCTATTTTAAACAAGCCATCAACGGCATAAAATCAAATCCTTTAAGGACGGTATTAACAACTATCGGAATCATGATTGGTATTGGAACCGTCATTCTTGTTCTTTCTGCTGGGGAAGGTTTCAAAAGTTATATAGATAATCAAGTGAATGCTTATGGTTCCAACACTATTTTTGTAGAAGTTTCTGTTCCAAGATCAACTCAAGCTTTAGCCAGTTCTTCTAATCCGAAAACTGCAAACTCAACTGCTTTTAATGCAGTTCCTATCACAACTCTCAAAAATCGCGATGTTTTAGATATTGAAAAATTGCCAAATGTTTTAAATGCTTATGGAGCCGCTCTTGGTCAAAAAATTACAACTTACAAAAATGTCTCTAATAATGTTTTTATTTTTGGATCTAACGCTTCTCGTTTTGATATTGACAAGGGGGTTATTAAAATTGGTCGGGGTTATACTGCCGAAGAAAATAGATCTCTTGCTCAAGTGGCACTATTGGGTAGTAAAGTTGCTAGTGATTTTTTTGGAAGTAGAAATCCAGTAGGGAAATTAATAAGAATTGGCAATCTTAATTTTAAGGTTATAGGAGTTTATGAGAAACGGGGAGGTTTTTACAACGAAGACGAACAAATTTTTATTCCTCTTGCTACTCTCCAAAAAAAGATTTTGGGTACTAATTATTTAATCTATGCTGTTGTAAAATTAAAAGATAATAGTAGGGCTGATATTACTGCTCTTAACATTACTGCCATCCTAAGACGAAATCATTATATTACAAATCCGTCTCAAGATGATTTCAAGGTTACTACTCAGGCTGAAAGTCTGAATATCTTTAATGTCATAATGAAAGCGATCACATTCTTGCTTATCGCGATTGTTACTATATCTCTTATTGTTGGTGGAGTTGGAGTTATGAATATTATGTATGTCATCATTACTGAAAGAATAGGTGAAATTGGCTTAAAGAAAGCTCTTGGTGCTAAAAATAAAGATATTCTTTATGAATTTTTAATTGAAGCTATTTTATTAACGCTAATTGGAGGATTTTTGGGAATTATTGGCGGAGCTTCCTTCGCTTTTGTAGTTTCTAAGGTAGCTCAGAGTTTTGGACTTACTTGGAAATTTGTTGTACCTATTTGGGGAATTATTCTTTCCATTTCACTTTCTTTGGCCATTGGTATTATTTTTGGAGTTTTACCAGCTCGTAATGCTTCTAAACTTAATCCAATTGAAGCATTAAACCAAGAATAAACAAACTCTCCTTACTTTTTGCCCAAGGCCGGGCCTTGGGCAAACAAAATTTCCACCCACAAAACATTACAACTTTCCACACCTGTGTAAAAGTGTAATGTTTTTTTCTCCCGACTTTTCTCTACCCTTAAAGTAGAAGAAAGTCGTTGAATAAAAAATAATGATTGTGATATAATGAACATTAGATAACTTTTAATTTTATTAAACTAATTAAATAGAAGCCATCAGCCTTCTATTTCTAATCATATGGAAAAATTTTTAAAAGATAAAAAAATAAATAGCATCATCTTCATATTCTTCATTGTTGTTTCTTTATTTTTTATAGTTAAAATTATTAACGAAGTTAAATCAAATCAATATATCGGTTATAATATTCAAAGCCCCAGCATAATTTATGTTAAAGGTAAGGGAGAAATCAAGGCTATCCCCGATGTCGCTTCTTTACGCATTACTCTTTCTAAAGAAGGGAAGACAACCAAAGGGGCACAAGATTCTCTGAATAAATTAATAGCTAAAACAATAAAATATTTAGCAAAAACTATAAAAAACAAAGATATTAAATCAGAATATGGAGGAGTAAGCCCTAAATATTCTCCCCAAGCTGTCTGTTATAATTATCCTTGCCCAACAAGAAATCAGAAAATAATTGGTTACACTGCAACTCAATCAATGATTATAAAAATTCGCGATGTAGATAATGCCAATGAAATTCGTACAGGCTTAACCGATTTAGGCATTACTAATATCAATGGCCCAACATTTTCTATAGATAATGATAAAACTTACAGGAATCAAGCCAGAGCTATAGCAATAAAGAATGCTAAAGGCCAAGCTATTATTTTAGCTAAGGATCTTGGAGTAAAATTAGTTAGAATTATTAATTTTTCTGAAAATAATAATGTACCCCATCCAATTTATAGTATGGCTGAAAAAAGTCCATCGAAATTTACTGCTCCAGCACCAAAATTACCAAAAGGTGAGAATACTGTCACTTCTAATGTAACAATAACTTACGAAATAAAATAAATATATTTTGCCCAAGGCCCGGCCTTGGGCAAATAAAGTAGGGGGGAATTGTTATCCACATTTTTATGCCGATAATTCCTTTACTTAAAAGCATTTTATTTTTATAATTGTTATATGAAAAAAATCAAAATGTTTTTTGCTCACAAAATTTTTAAGATATTGAAGTGGGCTTTTTTAGTTTTGTTTTTTTTGTATAGTATTTTAGTTATTGTTCGGGTCATACATTTTTTTAATTTAGATAAGATAAATGCACAAGTTGAAAAAATTCATAATACTAAACTTACATTAGACGATGTAATGGGCAAGAATCTTCCTCCAGATCCTGGAGCTCTCGCCAATGCAACTGTCCAAGGAATTGATGCAAATAAAAATGGCATAAGAGATGATGTGGAATTAGCTATATTTAAAAAATACCCAAACTCTGCTAAAACCCGCGCTGTTCTTTTGCAATATGCATTAG
>CAYNYY010000005.1:0-13516 GCA_964401625.1 uncultured Candidatus Saccharibacteria bacterium | reverse complement strand
CACCTTGCCGGAGCAGGGGATTTAATAGATTCTGTTGCCCAAGGTCTTTTTAACGAGAAATCAGATTATGATCTTACTGAAATGCTGAATGCAGCGAGTAAAAAAATCAAAACAGAAAAACTCCTAATAGTTGCCCACTCACAGGGCAATTTTTATGCTAACAATTTTTATAATAAAGTCATTGACCGAGAAGGAGGTATTCCTAGAAAATCCATTGCTGTTTATAGTGTAGCTAGTCCAGCAAAATATGTAGCAGGTGGAGGCAAATATCTAACTTCCAGTACAGATAGTGTTATTAACGAAGTTCGCTATTTTATTAAAGACACTTTAAAATCTAATGTAGATATTAAATTAAATAAAACCGATGATAAATTTGGTCATAGTTTTTCAAATGTTTATTTGAAATATCAAGGGCCTAGAATTATATCAGATATTCATTCTGAGCTTTCAGATTTGAAAAATAATAATATACAAAATCTAAATGCACCTTGTCTTGCTCCACCTAAGCTTACATTTATACATAAAGTAAAAGGCATAGCTTACGAAGTTGCCGACCCGACTGCTAATTTAGTAAAATATGGTGTGTCTGGTGCTTACAAGGTAAATACTTATCTTGTTCGTAGGGTTGCTGATGTTGGAGTTAAAGTTAAAAATACTTTTAAAAAATTGTTAGCTAGTGCAGTTGGAAGTGAAACAAATAGTGTAAATACTATCCAAGTAGCCAAGACAACAGTTGGAACAACTTCTTCCACACCTAATTTATTAGTAAAAGGTTCAACTAAAATAATTTCTACTACAAAAAAGATAAAAAAAACTCCTGTAATAAAACTACTTACTAAAGTAAATCAAAATAAAAATAATGAAAAAAAAGTAAATAAAACCAAAACTACTGTCTCGGATAAAATTATTTCCCAAATTAAAAAACCAACAAAAGAAAATACAATAGTAAAACTAGTAAACAAAAATAGAATTCAAAATCCTGAAATAAAAACGAACACTATAACTGACCAGAATATGCCCGTTAATAATACTGTATATTATTATGGTGGTGGGGGAGGCGCGAGTAGTCTTCCTCCTCCAGATAAACCTATAATTCTTGATACGATAGCTCCAGTTATTTCTATGATAGGAGATAATTCTGTAATTGTAAATCAAGGAGATAATTATAAAGATGATGGAGCAACAGCTTTTGACGAGACAGATGGAGTAGTAAAAGTTGTAGTAACAGGTAAGGTTGATACGGCAACTCTTGGTACATATGTAATTACTTATACAGCTAGTGATCTTTCAAAAAATACTTCAACCCTAACTCGAACGGTGAAAGTTGAATCACCCTTTCCAAATTTAATAATTAATTCAGATACAACATTATCAGCTGGTGAGTATTCTTATAATAATTTAATAATTACCAACAACGCGACTCTTACTCTTGAAGGAGATTCATCATCTTCTAATCTTTTCAAGGGCGTAAAAATAAATGCTAACAATCTCACCCTAGACTCTGGCTCAACTATCACTGCTAGTGGCCAAGGTCCCACAAAAGGTCCAGGAACATCTACTGAAGATTATTCTGGAGGAAGTTATGGCGGTCAGGGAGAAGGAAATACTTTAGCAACAACTTATGGTTCAGCAACCAAACCTATAGATTTAGGAAGTGGAGGAACAGCTGGTCAGCCATCAGGCGGAGCAATCAGACTTGTCATTAATGACACCCTTCAAAATGATGGAATTATTTCTGCCAACGGACGTAGTAATTCAAGTGGTGGAAGCATTTATGTAACTACCAAAAACTTAACTGGAACTGGTTCATTCCAAGCTGACGGCGGAGGTTATTACACCTCATCTGTTTATTACGGTACAGGAAGTGGCGGACGAATTGCTTTATATTATGAAACTTCAACTTTCACCGGAACAGCTTTAGCTCAAGGTGGTTGTGGTTCTCCAAGTGGTACTCTTTATTGTGCCTCAGATGGAAGTGTTGGATTTTTTGACACTTTAAATAATAATCTTTTAATTAATTCTTCTTGGCAATTTAGAGCTAGCGACAGTCCATTTAATTTTAATGATATTGATATCTCAAACAAAGCTAAAGTTACCACCGAAAAAGATGCAAAGATAACTGCCCATAACATCAACATTGATGGAGGGTCAACCCTTACTTTATCTCCCGGAGATATTCTTAATATGGATGCAATTTTATTAAACAAATCTTCAACCTTAATTTCTTCTGGGAAGGAGACCATAAATACAAAAGCTATAAATGTTTCTGGTAATTCAACTATTACTGTTGTTCCAAAACAAATATTATTTTTAACAACTCCAAATCTCACCCTAGACTCTGGCTCAACTATCACTGCTAGTGGCCAAGGTCCCACAAAAGGTCCAGGAACATCTACTGAAGATTATTCTGGAGGAAGTTATGGCGGTCAGGGAGAAGGAAATACTTTAGCAACAACTTATGGTTCAGCAACCAAACCTATAGATTTAGGAAGTGGAGGAACAGCTGGTCAGCCATCAGGCGGAGCAATCAGACTTGTCATTAATGACACCCTTCAAAATGATGGAATTATTTCTGCCAACGGACGTAGTAATTCAAGTGGTGGAAGCATTTATGTAACTACCAAAAACTTAACTGGAACTGGTTCATTCCAAGCTGACGGCGGAGGTTATTACACCTCATCTGTTTATTACGGTACAGGAAGTGGCGGACGAATTGCTTTATATTATGAAACTTCAACTTTCACCGGAACAGCTTTAGCTCAAGGTGGTTGTGGTTCTCCAAGTGGTACTCTTTATTGTGCCTCAGATGGAAGTGTTGGATTTTTTGACACTTTAAATAATAATCTTTTAATTAATTCTTCTTGGCAATTTAGAGCTAGCGACAGTCCATTTAATTTTAATGATATTGATATCTCAAACAAAGCTAAAGTTACCACCGAAAAAGATGCAAAGATAACTGCCCATAACATCAACATTGATGGAGGGTCAACCCTTACTTTGGGAGGGGACGAATCTATTGTAGTCAATAATATAAATCTTTTAGGTGATTCTATGTTTACTGTCATTCCAGAAAAAATACTGTTTTTAGATGTCCATAATATTTATGTGGAGAAAGGATCAATTATTTCAGCTAATGGTAAGGGTTACTTAAAAGGACCTGGATCTCCTGATGTATTTACTGATGGAGGATCAAGTTATGGTGGACTTGGAGGTGGAAGTAAAGTAAAGCCAGTTTATGGTTCGGCTATTAAACCTATAGATTTTGGAAGTGGGAATGGATCGCGTCGTGGTGGTGGTGCTATTCGTTTGATTGTTTCAAATGTTCTTAAAAATAATGGGACTATTTCAAGTAATGCTGGTTTTGATTATGTAAGTGGTGGAAGTATTTATATAACAGCTGACAAAATAGTTGGTAGTGGTGTATTTTCAACCAGAGGAGGGAGCTCTTATTTTCCATATAAAACTTTAGGTGGTGGAGGAGGACGGATAGCTTTACACTATAAAAAAGATTTTTCTTTTACAGGAATATCAGTAGTCTCGGGTGGTATATATTGTTCTTCCAATTGTAATTCAGTAGATGGATACGGAACGGTAGAAAAGATAGATGATTCTATTATCATTCCACTTAGTTCAAAAAAACAAATTACCTCTTTTAGTTTTTTGGGGTTGAGTCCAAAAATTGAAGGAGCCATAGATAAAACAAAACACAAAATCTTAATAACTGTTCCAAGTGATACTGACGTGACGATACTTACCCCGACTGTTGTTTATACCGGAACTTCAGTTAGTCCATTAAGTGGAGTTGTTAATGATTTTACAAGTCCCGTTACTTATACGACGACAGCTGAAGATGGGACGACTCAAAGTTACATAGTTACGGTTATTGTTTCAACTCCAACCATTGACACGACGCCACCTTCAATAATCAATTACACATTGAACGGAGCTACTTCTGACATTACTATCAATCCCTTAAAAACTCCGCTTAAACTTAGTTTTACTTCTAGTGGAAATGTAAATTGGATGTCTATAAAAATTGAAAGCCAAACTGATTCTAGTTTTTATAAAATGTTTCATTCTGATACAAAAAAATGTATAGATGGAACGGATACTTGTGTTAAAACTTGGGACGGGATTTTATCAAAAGGAGGGTTACTTAAGAACGACACTTTTCTCATAAAAGTTCATATCAAAGATAAAGCAGGTGAATATTATGATTATCTACCGTCAATAATTACAGTAGATACTTCCTTAAAATCTTAGTGTTTTGCCCAAGGCCCGGCCTTGGGCAAAACAGTGTTCAAGATTGACTTTATTGACAAATATATGGTAGTATCAAATAAGCCCTTCGGGGTGGTTTTTAATAAGACATAATAAATATTATGAGTAAAACTATCGTATTTTTTAAAGAAGTAGTCGCTGAATTCAAAAATATAACTTGGCCAACCCGCAATCAGACCGTCTTTTACACTATTATTGTTATAATAGTTTCTTTAATCGTCGCCTATTATTTAGGTTTTCTTGATCATATATTTAATAATGGTCTTAATTGGGTGCTTGGAAGATAATTTTATATGGCAAAACAAACACTAGAAGGAGAAAGGAATTGGTACGCAATACATACTTATGCAGGATATGAAAATGCAGTCTTGCGTAATTTGAAGCAACGTATTGACTCTCTCGGAATGGATGAAAGTATTTTTAATGTAATTGTTCCAACTGAAAAGAAAATTAAGATTAAAGGAGGCAAGAGGGTGGAAGTTGAAGAAAAAATATACCCAGGCTATGTTCTTGTTGATATGGTTGTTGATGATAATTCTTGGTATGTTGTCCGTAACACTCCTAGAGTTACTGGTTTTGTTGGAGCTGGAGTAAATCCTGTTCCACTAGAAAAACAAGAAGTGGATCTTTTGTTTAAGAGAATGAATAAAGATGAAAATATAAATCTTCACCAGATAGATGTAGAATTAGGCGAACTTGTCCTTATTGCCGACGGACCGTTCAAAGACCTTGAAGGGAAGGTTAGCGATATTGACCAAGAGCGTGGCAAAATTAAAGTTTTAGTTTCAATGTTTGGTCGTGAGACCCCAGTTGAATTAGATTTTTTACAGATTAAGAAATTATAAATAATATAGATTATATTATGTTCGGTTTAACCGATGCTTCTCATAATATCAATCTCAAAAAATAAAATGGCAGCTAAAAAAATAAGCAAAAAAATAAAATTACAAATTCCAGCTGGTAAAGCAACGCCAGCACCACCACTTGGTCCAGCCCTTGGTCAAGCTGGTGTAAATATCTCTGAGTTTTGTCAAAAATTTAATGCAATGACAAATAAGATGGCAGGCGAAACAGTCGGAGTTTTGATTTCAGTTTTTGAAGATAGGACTTATGACATTAGAATAAAAACTCCTCCAGTTGCTGGTCTTATTTTTAAGGCTGCTGGTATAGAGAAAGGTTCAGGTAAACCGAATGCTTCAAAAGTTGGTAAAATAACTAAAGCTCAAGTAAAAGAAATTGCTGAAAAGAAAATGCCAGATTTAAATGCTAAAGACATTGAAGGAGCAATGAAAATTATTGAGGGTTCGGCTCGCTCAGCCGGAATTACCATAGAATAAAATAAAGTTTTAACTAGTTTTTATTCACAGCTTGTATTGACAATGTATATACAATGTATATACTTACCATATGACTACTATAAATATAAGAATTGATGAAAAATTAAAAAAGAAGGCCAGTAAAACCTTTGCTGATATGGGTCTTGATATGTCTAGTGCAGTTAAGATGTTTTTAAGTCAAACTGTTTTAGATCAAAAGATTCCATTTGAAGTAAGAACAGAGAATGGATTTACTCAAGAATATGAGAAGGAAGTTTTGAAGGAGGTAAACTCTGTTCTAAAAAGCTTAAGATCTGGAAAGAAGAAGATTTATAGAAACATTAAGGATTTACATAAAGATTTACAACTAAAATAATGTTGTCTGTCGTCTCTACAAAGAAATATAGAAAATCTTTACAAAAATGTTTGGAGACTAAGAAATTTTCTATTTCTAAACTAGAAAGTATTATTTTAAGATTACAAAAACAAAATTCGCTAGACAAAAAATACCAAGATTACCTCTTAAAAGGGGTACTTCTAGGCGAAAAAGAATGTCATATTTATCCTGATATTTTATTAATCTATCAAATTTTAGATAAAGAACTTATTTTATTGTTAGTAGACATTAATTCTCATTCAGAACTATTCTAAAACCTCACAGTTATTAAAAATAACTGTGAGGTTTTATTCTTATTTTTCTACTGCACCCTTTCGGCGTATTCTCCTGTTTCTGTGTTTATTCTAACCTTATCTCCCGTATTCAAGAATAATGGCACTGTTATTTTCAATCCATTTTCTAAGGTAACAACTTTCCCTCCTCCGTTTGCTGTATTGCCTTTAATTGATGGGGGAGCTTCCTTAATTATAAAATCCATCTTGATTGGGAGTTTTATATTTATTATTGTTCCATCTTCACTATTATCCCAAACTAAAGCTTCAACTTTTTCATTAGGTTTCAAAAATTTTGTAGCTGAACCTATTATATTTTCAGATAATTGAAATCTTTTTGAAGGGTCATCTATTTCACAAAACCAGTGTTCTCCTTTGTTGGAATATAGAAATTTAACATCTCTCTTACTTATATTTGCTTCTTCGGCTTTATCTGAGGCATGGAATGTTTCGTTCCATGTTCGTCCCGACAATAAACTTTTAAGTTTGACCTGATTTTGAGGTTTCATTTGTTGCTTTCTGGCAACATGAGAACTTATAACTTCACATGGTTCGTTCTCGTGAATAATTATTTTTCTCTCTTTAATTTCGTTATATTCAAGCATAATAAATTATTCCTAGTTATAAATAGCTAGTTGGTAGTATTTAATAATATAATAAAAGTATAACAAAGTAACCTTATTTTTTCAAGGTAATTTCAAACAAAATTTCTACCTCTTACTTAAGAATAGCTTCTTGAATTTCATCAAACCTACTTCTTATTTCTTTCAAAAATACTTCTGCAACTTTTTTATTTTCTCTGAGCCAAATACGAGCCGCATCATATCCTCGTCCAATTTGAATTTTTTTACCATCTTTATCTACATAAGAATAAGAAGCTCCCGCTTTGTCTATAATTCCAATTTTTTCACCCAGAGCTAATATCTCACCCTCTTTGGAAATACCTTCACCATAAATAATATCAAATTCTGTTTGCTTGAAAGGACTAGCAACTTTATTTTTTACAACCTTTACTCGTGTTCTACTGCCGACCGAATTGTCACCCTTTTTAATTTGGGCAATTCGGCGAATATCAAGTCTGATTGTCGTATAAAATTTTAAGGCCTTACCTCCAGGAGTCGTTTCTGGATTACCGAACATTATTCCTATTTGCATTCTAATTTGATTGATAAAAATAACGGCTGTTTTTGAGTTGGAGATAATGGCAGTTAATTTACGAAGTGCTTGAGACATCAGTCTAGCTTGTTTCCCAACATGGGTTTGCCCCATATCTCCTTCAATTTCATCTTTAGGAGTAAGAGCTGCCACTGAATCAATAACCACTACATCTATTTTTCCAGAACGAATTAGACTCTCAGTAATTTCAAGTCCTTGTTCGCCATTATCTGGTTGTGAAATTAACAAATCTTTTGTATTAACTCCAAGATTTTTAGCATAGATTGGATCCATAGCATGTTCCGCATCTATATAAGCACAAATTCCACCTTTCTTTTGAGCTTCGGCGACAATGTGTAAAGCCAAGGTAGTTTTTCCTGAAGCTTCAGGTCCAAATATCTCTACTATTCGTCCACGGGGAATTCCGCCAACTCCAAGAGCCATATCAAGTCCAATTGATCCAGTCGGAATAACATCAACATCAACCCTAGGAGCATCTCCCAATTTCATAATTGCCCCTTCGCCATATTTTGTTTGTATAGCCTTAATAGTATCTTCTATTTCTACCCCGATTTGTTTTGGTTCTTTTTTAGCTTTTTTTTGCATAATAATTTTGTTTTTGGGCCTCTTGCCTAAGCTACAGCTTAGGCAAGAGGCCCGCCCCCATATTAATTAATAATCTTATTCCCCAACATAATTGTTTTTGTATCTTTATTGAATATAATTTTGAAATTCTTTTTAGATATCTTGCCGAACCTATCTTTAGCTTTTAATGAAATGATGGAAAGTCCGGGAAGTAATCCAATATTTTCAGAGAAATTACCAGCCTTATCTATAAATATCTCCCGTCCATCTAAACTTAAATAAACTGAATTTTTAGCATTGCCATCTATTTGAATAATAGAAGAATTTTTAGTACTAACGATTGTTGCTTTTATATCAACTCCTCTAAATAAAAAATCTACTTTCATATAACTAAAAACTCCAATAATTAAAATTAAACAGGTAAACAAAAAAATACTTATCCACCAATTTATATTTCTATTTTTAATCAATCCCATTTTATTATTGTAATTTCAATTATAGTTATATTATATATCTTCCCCCATAGTATTCATAGTGTGGTCTACTGGTTTTTCCAAGACATCTCTAGGTTTAGCTCCATTGGCAGCGCCGACAATTCCACGTTCTTCAAGCATATCCATTAACTTAGCCGCTCTAGCATAGCCAATCCCAAGTTTACGCTGAAGATAAGAAGTGGAAGCTTTCCCAGTTTCAATTACTATCATTCTAGCATCTTCATAGAGGTCATCATCTTTACTATCTTCTAAACCATCGGAAAATAAAGCCCCTCCTTTTTCTATTGATCCAGATAATTCAATTGTTTCTGGCATCTCATCTATATAAAGTTTTTTTAAATAACCAACCACTCGTTTAACTTCGTCTTCAGAAATAAAAGCACTTTGTAATCGTTCAGGTTGTGACATTTCTCCACTAGCAAATAACATATCGCCCGCTCCTAACAATTTTTCGGCTCCACCTTGATCTAAAATCGTTCTGGAATCTATTTGAGAAGAAACTTGCAAGGCAATTCTTGCTGGAATGTTAGCCTTAATAAGTCCAGTAATGATATTGACACTTGGGCGTTGTGTTGAAAGAATAAGATGAATTCCCACAGCCCTAGACATTTGAGCTAGGCGAATAATAGAACTTTCCATTTCTCTCGGATAGCTCTGCATTATATCTGCTAATTCATCAATTACAATTACAATATAAGGCATTCTCTCTGCTTGGTCTCCCGAATCTTCCTTATTTTTATTCTTACCATTTTTATAAATGTTGCTATGGTATGACTCAATATCTCGGACAGATTCTGCTTCTAAAATATCATAACGGCGATCCATTTCTTTGGCCGCCCACTTGAGAGCCAAAATTGTTTTCTTTGCATTTGTAATAACTGGAGTTAATAAATGTGGAATATTATTATAAAGAGGAAGCTCAACTCTTTTAGGGTCAACCAATATCATTTTCATATCGTCTGGTCCATTACGATAAAGTAGGGAAGTTATCATTGAATGTATAGTTACTGACTTACCAGAACCAGTTGCTCCAGCTACCAAAAGATGTGGCATTTTCGCCAAATTACCGAAGATAGCTTTTCCAGATAATCCTCGCCCCAAAGCCACAGTCAATGGGTTAGGTGAGTTTTGAAATTTACTATCAGAAAGCAGAGTTGCTAATCCAACCGTTGATTTAATTTTGTTTGGAATCTCAATTCCAACTAAACTTTTACCAGGAATTGGTGCTTCAATTCTAATTGGGTGAGCTGCCAAAGCTAGAGCCAAGTCATTTTGCAATCCGACAATTCTTGAAAGTTTAACTCCTTGTGCTGGTTTCAAAGCATAACGAGTAATTGTTGGTCCGATAGTTACTTCATCCATCTCAACCGAAATACCAAAATTCAAAAGTGTTCTCTGTATCATATTCATATTGCCTTTCAAATCTCCTACATTCGGTTTACCTTTATCTTTTTCTAATAGGGAAAGTGGAAGGGGAGTGTAGTCAGTATGAAATTTTTTTCTAGGGGACAAAACTTTTTTTCTCTCCTTAATATCTCCTTCCTCATAACTGTCTGGTGAAACTCCTTTAATTTCGTCAGAATTTTTTTCATCAACAACCTCTTCTTCCTCCTCTTCTTCATAATCACCTCCTTCATTTTCACCATCATATTTTTCTTTCTTTTTGAAAAACGAAAAAGATATATTTTTTTTCAAAATGGCTAAAATTTTTTCCCAGAAAACCATTAAGTTTGGACTTTGGTCAAACAAAACGATGAGCGAAATTATCAAAATTGTTCCGAGTAAAAGAATACTTCCATAGACTCCAAATAATTTTCCAAATGGCCAAGCTACTAAACTTCCCAGATAACCTCCAAAAGTAAAATTAGTAGATGCTCCTATTCCGTTGGAAGCGATATCAGCAATTCCTAAAACAGATAGCAATAAAATAAATCCGGTTATAGTATGTCGCCGACCAATTTTTATTTCTCTATGACGAATAAATGAAATTCCTGCTACTCCGAGAATAATAGGTAATAAGTAATAACCAAGACCCAATAAAGAATTCAAAACTTCATAAAGAAAGTTACCCGCTACGCCAGCCAATCTAAATATAGAAAGCAAAATCAAAAGACATAAAACTAGAAACCCGATACCCCAGATATTTCGTTTTGTTTCATCTTTTAATTTTATTTTATTATTGTTATTTTTATTTGACCTAGATTTACCATTAGTTGATTTTTTATTTTTTGCCATAATTACACCTATTATATCATAAATCCTTAGCGATAATAAGTTCATAAGATAATTATATTTATATATTTCAATAGTCTTAAAAAATTTGCATTGCAAAAAAATTAGAGTATAATGGACAGATAAGAGACACTAGAAATTGCTACTATTCTAATGAAAAAGACATATGAATAACCAAAAGGACACAAAAAAGACAAGCTCTATCCATTCGCTATCTAATAGTGATAAGAATGAGTTTTCTAGTGTAAACACCCCTACAAATAAATCTATTTACGAATTTGCTAACAAAAAGACACAAAAATTAGTTACCGCTTTATATTTAGTTGCTGATTGTATGGATACAAAGGACACCCTTAGAGAAAAACTTCGTCTTTTAGGAATTCAACTTTTGTCCGATATACATATGTTATCTATTTCATTACCAAAAGATGACAACACTCACATAAACTTATCGCTGGCTCGTATTGATGAAATAATTTCCTTACTTCAAATTGCTTCCGACATCACTTACATCTCGGAAATGAATGCTCGTATTTTGAAAATTGAATTTAATATATTAACTGAAGAACTCAAATCACGCCGATCTGGAGAAAAATATTTTCCATTTAGTCTACATCAAAAAATGTTCAAAATATCAGCAGGAAACACTGGCGGTGTCCTTAACCTTAAGGACACCGCCAAAAGGACATCAAAGATGTCCTTTATAAGAAACGGAAATCCACCCAGTTCTATTTCTAGAAAATCTTTAACTTCAATTGATTTCAAAAAAATAAAAACTGAACGAGCCAATAAAATCATTTCAATAATAAAAGATAAGAAAGTTTCATCTAATGGAAAAGGGGAGGGAGCAACTATAAAAGACATTGCTGGAGCTTTCTCAGATTGTTCTGAAAAAACAATTCAAAGAGAAATAACGAATCTTATCTCAAAAGGACAAATAAAGAAAATAGGTTCTAAGCGTTGGTCTAGATATTCTATAATAACGAAAAAATAAGAAAACCTCTTTTTATATTGATATCGCCCCCAAGTAAATATCTCCGTTTTTAAGCCTATTTTTAGGCTTATTTTTACCCCTAATTCTACCCCCAATCCCTAGTCATTTTTAGCCTAAATCTTGTCATAATTTTTCCTATTTCTCACCCCAGCCTCAGCTCATTTTTCACCCCAGCCCAAGCCTATTTTTTACCCTAACTCCAGCCTAAAATTTCACTCAAGATTTTTCCATTTTCTAATTTTCAACCACTATCATTCCAACCACCCAGAAACCCTTATTTCTAATTTTTCAGGCACAAATAGTTATCCACATCTTATATATCTATTGATTATTTTAATGCCTAAGTATATAATATCTATACATGTTATTGTAATTGGTGAATCTTCGCTAAATATGATAATATGTATTGTCTGTTTCTTGTTTATTTTTTTACAAAGCAAACGAGAAGCGGGAATGATCATTGAAAATTTAATACTATAAATTATTAATGCTAAATAATTTATGGCACGGTAGTTTGTTATCTATATAAGCTTTTGGTATTTGATTTTTTTCTTTTACCATTTGCCTTTTTAGAACTTTCTACTTTATTACTTTTCTATGGTCAGAAACCATAAAATTTTAGAGTAAATATTTTTTTCTTATTTCCTCCGCTTGTGATTTTATTTTTTCACTATTTTTTTGATAGAGAAAAATTAGTCAAAATAAAATTACAAAAAGAAAAATAAAAATCAATAAATATTTTAATTTTTTATTTGGTATCGGCCCTGTCGACAAGGCAGATAAGTTTTCTAAATCGTAAAAAGTTTAGGAAGCTCGTTCGTGAATTTATCATGTTCCGTTACTAATTATTTTTATCTAAAAAATGAAAATGAAAAGTAACTTAACAGAGAAGTATCAGTGATAATGTTTCCGTCATTTTTAGTTCATCAATTTTTTTATTTTGCTTTTGTTTATAAATTTTTTTGGTGTCTTTGATAGAGAGACTACAAAATTTTTATCAGCATAGAAAAATAAGAAAGATTAACTTTCTTTGAATTTGAAACAAACAAAAATTATCAGTGATATTAAAATGTGCACCTACGTTAGTTTTACTCGAGTATTATTATTCAAGAGTAAGTCGAAACTAATATTAATCGCACATTGACACTCTTTAGTTTATTTTTTAATTAAAGAGTAAATTAAATTATTATGTTAAAATTTCTCAAATCAAAAACTGCTAAAACAGTAGGAGGTTTGATGGTTGTCGGAATGTTTTTGTTCGCTAGTTCAGCCAGCGCTGCTCTAACAACATCTCAAGTAAACGCGATTATTGGTTTACTTAATTCATTCGGAGCAAATGCAACAACGGTTGCAAATGTTAGAGCTTCTCTAACTGGTACAGCACCAGTAGTTAGCTCTCCATCAGCTACAGTTGATTTTGGTTCCGCTGTTCTAAAAGTTGGAAGCAAAGGTCAATATGTTAAAAACCTTCAGTCATTCGTAGGCACAACAGCCGACGGAGATTTTGGTCCTATGACCAAAGCAAAGGTTATGGCTTGGCAGTCAAACAACGGATTAGTAGCTGACGGCATATTTGGCCCTGCTTCCAAAGCAAAAGCCAATAGTTCATCTTCAGTCGTTACTCCTGTTGTTGTTCCTCCAGTAGTTTCAACAGGTCCTGTTGTAGCTTCAATCGCTACTAACAATCCTGCTTCTGGAACTTTGTTACAAAGTCAAGCATTAGCTGATCTTGCTAACTTCACTTTCACTGGTTCAGGAACAATTTCCCAAATCACTCTTCAACGAACAGG
>CAYNYY010000004.1:0-40888 GCA_964401625.1 uncultured Candidatus Saccharibacteria bacterium | reverse complement strand
ATATTTCAAAAGAATATAAAAGAATTTGGGTTTGGTCTATAAAAGGGAAAGATTTTATATGTATTGAACCTGTTATGAGAGATAAGGGAGGTATTATAACAGACCCAGAAAAAATTAAACCAGGAGAAATTAACACATCATCTTTTAATATTCTACTTAAATAATAATATGAATTTAGACTTATCAAAAATTAAAAATGTTCATTTTATCGGAATTGGAGGGATCGGTATTTCAGCTGTGGCACGTATGATGCTTTTAGAAGGGAAAAAAATAACCGGCCAAGACATACAAGAAGGGGAAATAATAGTTAAATTAAAAAAACTTGGAGTAGAAATAAAAATTGGACAATCATACAAAAACATACCAAATGATACGGATTTAATAATTTACACTATAGCGATAGAAGTTTACGACAAACCTTTATTCAAAAAATTAAAAGAAAAAACAAAAATCCCCACTTATTCTTATCCAGAGATGCTTGGTATTATAAGTAAAGATAAATATACAATTGCTGTTTGTGGCACCCATGGTAAGACCACTACAACAGGTATGATAGCTAAGATACTTAACGATAATGGTAAAAATCCGACGGTCATAGTAGGAAGTCTAATTAAAAATAAAGATGGGACGCGGAGTAATTTTATAAAAGGAGAAGGAAAATATTTTGTAGTTGAAGCTTGTGAATATCGTCGTTCATTTTTAAATATCAATCCAAATATTTTAGTTATTACCAATATAGATAAAGATCATTTAGATTATTATAAAGATATAGATGATATAAAAAATGCATTTACTGAAATGGTAATGAAAGTTCCGAGTGATGGCTATATAATTTGTAATCCTGACGATCAAAATATAAAGGATGTTATAAACGATACAAAAATAAAAGTTATAAATTGGAATGAGTTTTTTGATAAAAATTTGAAGCTGAAAATTCCGGGAATTCATAATAAGAAAGATGCCGCGGTTGCTATGGCTGTGGCAGAAAAATTGAATATCTCAAAATTAAAATCTAAAAAATCACTTGAACAATTTTCTGGAACTTGGCGTAGATTTGAATTTCGAGGAAAATTAAAAGGAGGGTCTATTTTATATGATGATTATGCTCATCATCCAACAGAAATAGTTTCAACACTACAAGGTTTCCGAGAATTATATAGTAAAAAAGATGGCTGGAAAATTATTGTTATTTTTCAACCGCATTTATTTTCTAGAACTAAGTTACTTCTGAATGATTTTGCTAAAAGTTTTGTAGACGCAGATCAAGTTTTACTTTTACCTATTTATTATGCCAGAGAAAAAGATGATAAAAGTATTTCCTCAGATATTTTGAGAGATGAGATAAATAAGAATACAAATAATTCCCAATCTTTCCATAATTTTACAGATTTAGAAAAATTTTTAAAACTTCAACTTTCAGAAATAGGAGAGAAGAGTATAATTATTACTATGGGAGCGGGAGAAGCCTTTAAAATAGGGAATTTTCTTCTAAAAGATAAAGTATCGTAATATGAAAAATTTTTTTTTAATTTTTATCTTCTTATTCATAATTTTAGGGACTTCTGTTTATGCAAAAGACTCATCTTTTACAGGTTTTCTATCTGGGCAGATTTGGTATTCTCCAAATTCATTTATTGAAGGAGATACCATTAAAATTTACACAGCTATCTGGAATGGAGATGATAGTTCTTTAACTGCTAAAGTAGAATTTTATGATAAAAATGTGATTTTAGGAATGAGGAATATACTTATACCAGCTCATGAATTACAAGGAGTCTCAATTAATTGGAAAGTTACAAGTGGAGATCATATTATTTCGGCAAAAATAATTTCATCAACATTAGATATTAGAAGTGGCAAGAAAGAGACAATTGTCGTAAGTAGAAACACAACTAATTCTAATCATAGATTTATCCCAGTTGTTGTTAAAGTGAAGGATGGTCAGACTTTTACTAGTGGTGAATTAATTAATAATGAATTTGTTAAGGTTGGTAATAAAATTAATAAAATTTTACCGATTTCTGTTGGTAATCAGGTTTCAAGTGGAATAAATTCAATTGATAATTTTCGTAATCAAACCCTAGCTAAAATTATCAGTAGCGAAGGAAAAACTAAAAATGAGCTTCTTTCATTTAAAGAATTTACTCATGATAAAAAAACAATAGCTAAAAATAATAATTTAAAACCAGTTCAGACGATTCCTAGTACGAAAAATCTTATGGAAGTAACAAATAAACCTATTACTCAAATTAAGCTTTTTTTCCTTAAGATTCTCAATTTTATTTTTAGTGATAAAATAGTTTTTTATGGATTAATATTTTTAATAATATTTTATTTACTTCGAAAAATTTATCGTAAAGTAATGAATAAATAAATTAACTTCAATAAAATCATTTTTTGTTCAGATAGAATAGGTGTGGTATATTATAGCTATGAAACGAGCTATATTTGATGTTGTATTTTTTCTATCATTATTCATTTTTCCATGGTGGTTAAATGTCATTTTAGCGTTCATCGGTATTTTTATATTTAAAAGCTTTTATGAATTTATTATTTCTGGAATAATTATTTACTCTATTTATTTTGTTTCTAATAGTAGTTTATTGACTTCGCCAATTTATTTTTTCACTATAATAATTTTTCTTTATATAGGAATACAAATTCTTCGTCATAAAATCATTTTATATAATAATGACCTTTCATATTAACCACAAAAGAATAAAAAGTAATATTGATCCAGATGAAATATTTCTTGATTCAAAAAATTTACCTAATTTTAATACCCAACAATTTGAAGGTCGGTTTGAGAAAGCCATACCTAAGAGATCAATATTTATTTTAGGATTATTCTTTATCTCTGTTTTTCTCATTTTTCTTACTAAGCTTACTTTTCTCCAAATCATTAATGGTAAAATGTTTTTTATAAAAAGTGAGAATAATATATTAAGGAAAGATCCGATTATTTCTCCTCGTGGTTTAATTTATGATCGCAATGGTGTTTTACTTGCTTGGAATTCTTGGAATAATTCTAATCCTAATAGTTTATTACCACCCAAAAGAAATTATTATAATTCACCTGGTTTTGGATTATTACTTGGATATGTAAGTTATCCTGCTAAGGATTCTTCAGGACATTATTGGCGAAACACATATATAGGAAGAGCTGGTATAGAAAAATCATATAATAAATCTCTATCTGGTATCAATGGAGCTAAAATCACAGAAGCTAACGTTAACGGAAAAATAGAATCACAGAATATTATATCTAAACCAATTGCAGGTCATAATCTCAAACTAACAATTGATTCTAGAATTCAAAAAGAAATGTATAGTGCCATATCCTCAATGGCTAAAAAGGCTGGTTTTTCTGGTGGAGCAGGTATCATCATGAATATTAAAACAGGGGGGTTAATTGCTTTGACAAGTTATCCAGAATATAATAGTAATATCCTTTCTAATGGAGAAAATACTAAAATCATCAATGGATATTTTTCTGGTAAGCAAAAAGTTTTTTTAGATAGAGCTGTATCTGGTCTTTATACTCCCGGTTCTATTGTCAAGCCATTCATTGCTTATGCAGCTCTTAATGAAGGTGTAATCACTCCTTCTAAATTAATTCTGACAACTGGTTCAATTTCAGTTCCTAATCCATATTTTCCAGGTAAAAAAACTATTTTTCGAGATCATGGTTCTTTTGGTTATATTAATTTAGAAAAAGCCATAGCTATTTCTTCGGATGCTTTCTTCTATGAGATTGGAGGAGGTTATCAGGATCAAAAAGGATTAGGTATTTCAAATATTGATAAATATATGAAAATGTTTGGAGTAGGTCAAAAAACCGGAATAGATTTAGAAGGAGAAAAAAAAGGAGTTGTCCCTAGCCCAGAGTGGAAAGCACGTGTTTTTCATACAGATATTTGGAGGATCGGAGATACTTATAACTCTGCAATTGGTCAATATGGTTTTTTAGTAACGCCGATTCAGATGGCAACAGCTATTGCTGGAGTAGCTGATTATGGGATAATACCAATACCTCATATTAAGTTAGGGAATAATAATTTTTCTAAGTTATTTGAATCTAGAAGAAAAATTATTCCAATTAATATAAATAAAATGAAAATAGTTCAAACTGGAATGAGAATGGCAGTAATATATGGAACAGCTAGATCTCTTAATATTCCTGGTGTCAAAATTGCGGCAAAATCTGGAACAGCTCAAACTGGATATGGGAATACGAACACTAATTCTTGGATTATTGGATTTTTCCCATATAATAAACCCAAATATTCTTTTGCTATTCTTCTTGCTCATGGACCAAAATCAGCATCTGGTAATGCTACTTTCACAATGAGAAATGTGCTTGAGTATATGAGTGCCAATACGCCAGAATATTTTCAGTAATTTTTCCTAAATTACTTTTGACTTATTGGTTATAAATTGGTAGAATTTCTCAACTATGAAAGAACTTAATTATATAACTGAAGATAAGAAAAAAGCCTTAATTGAAGAGCTTGAATATTTAAAATCTATTAAACGAAACGAGATTAGTGAAGCCTTAGCAGCAGCTAAAGCTTTAGGTGATCTTTCTGAAAATGCTGAATATCATCAAGCAAGAGAAGATCAAGGTAAAACAGAAGATAGGATCAATCAGATTGAATATATGCTTCAATCGGCTATTGTTGTTAAAAAACATTCTAAGCTTAATATTGAAATCGGAGCTTTGGTTAAAGTGAGAAAAAATAATTCAAAAGATATTATAATTTACCATTTAGTTGGATCCGAAGAAGCCGATATGAGCCAAAATAAAATTTCACATAAGTCACCAATAGGTCAGGCTCTTTTAGGTAAATCTAAAGATGATATTATCTCTATTTCAACACCTAGAGGATTGGTCAAATATGTTATAATTGATATAGAATAAAATTATGGCTTCATTAGAAGAATTACGTGCAGTTCGCTTAGAGAAAATAGATATATTAAAAAATGCTGGGATGGAACCATTTCCAAGTTCTGTTCCTGTAGATTATTCTTTAACAGAAGTGAAGAATAAATTTGAAAGTCTTGTTTTAGAAACAAAAAAGAAGTTTATATCTGTTGTCGGACGAGTGGTTGTTATAAGAGGGCAAGGAGCAATACTTTTTGTGGTTATTCAAGATGGTGCTGAAAGAATCCAAGCTGTTTTGAAAAAAGACGAACTCAGAGAAGATATATTTAATTTATTTGTAGATACTGTTGATAATGGTGATTTTATCAGTGTTACAGGTTCTATATTTACGACAGCTCGAGGAGAACAAAGTATTCTAATTAAAGAATGGAAAATGGCAACTAAATCTTTATTACCATTACCAGATAAATGGCATGGTTTACAAGATATAGAAGAAACTTATCGTCACCGTTATCTTGATATGATTATGGATAAAGAAGTTTATGATCGTTTTATTATTAGATCACAAATAATTAAATTTATTAGAAAGTTTTTTGATGATAAAAATTTTTTAGAAGTTGAAACTCCTATTTTACAAAATCAAGCAGGCGGAGCTATGGCTAAAGTTTTTAAGACTCATTTAAATGATTATGATATGCCGATGGTTTTACGCATTGCTCTTGAACTTGATCATAAAATTATTATGGCTGGAGGCTATAGTGGAGTTTATGAAATTGGTAAAAATTTCCGTAACGAAGGCTCTGACCCAACTCATATGCAAGAATTTACAATGATAGAATGGTATAAAGCTTATGAGACATTAGAGACTAATATGAAGTGGACAGAAGAATTGATTAAATCAATAGCCGTTAATGTTATTCATAAAACAACTTTTGATATTACTGATAAAGATAAGAATACAGTCGGCGTTAATTTTGATGGTCACTGGCCAAGAGTTTCTTTTGTTACTTTATTAAAAGAAAATGCAGAGATTGATGTTACGACTATTACCTTAGAAGAATCTCGTAAAGAGGCTATAAAATGGGGAATAAATAAAGAAGAAGCTCTAAAGGTTGGAAGAGGAAATTTACTTGATTATATTTATAAAAAGTCTTCAAGATGCAAAATAATTAATCCAACTTTTATTACAAATTTTCCAGGAGATTTGAAACCATTAGCCCAACAAAACGAAGATGGAACAGCTCAAGTTGCTCAATTAATTATAGCAGGGGCTGAGATAACTAATCAATATGCTGAACTTGTTGATCCCTTAAGACAGAGAGAACTTTTAATTTCTCAATCTAAAGCTAAAAAAGATGGAGATGAGGAAGCTATGCAAGTAGATGAAAGATTCTTGGAAGCAATGGAACATGGGATGCCTCCTATGACTGGCTTTGGAATGGGTATTGATAGATTAGTTGCCATATTAACTGAACAAAAAAATTTAAGAGATGTGATTTTCTTTCCTATTATGAAACCGAAAGAATAATAAAGAAATAAAAATAAAAGGTTCAAGTTTTACCTTGAGCCTTTTTTCTTTGTTTGTTACTGAAGGCTATCGCCTTTAGTAACTCCCTTCTGCACCTTAACAGGTACAGAAGAGAAATTTTTTCATTTCTCTTCATTTTTTTGTTTTTCTTAATATACCACTTACTCAATAAAAGTCAAGATATTAATTAACAAATGCGCAAGAACCGTTCTTGCGCAACTTGCTCAAATTAAAGTTATCCACAGTTTAAGTGGGGAGGGATATTTGTATTGTGGGACAAAGTGGTTTATACTTAAACCAAGTGGGATAAAGTGGGCTAGGAAATTAAAATTAATAATTAAAATTATCTCATTCTTTGTTATTATGTTGATCGGAGAATATATACACACTCTAGATGGAAAAAATAGAATGTCTCTTCCTGTGAAATTTCGCAAAGAGATAGGGGATAGTGTTGTCATTTCTCCAGGGTTAGATAATTGTCTTTCTTTATTTACCATAAAAGAATGGCAAAAGATTTCAAATAAATTATCTGATTCCTCAATGTTAGCAAGTGATAATAGAAGTTTCTCGAGATTTATGTTTGGCCAAGCTGCTAAAGTAGATGTGGATAATCAAGGCCGAATACTAATCCCGGAAAATTTAAAAAATCGTTCGAATCTTTCTTCAAAGGTTGTTGTTATTGGTGTACAAAATAGAATAGAAATCTGGAATGAGAAAGCTTGGAATGATTATAAAAAAATTATTGAAACACAGGCTGATGCTCTCGCTGATAAATTAGGGCAAATAGGAGTTCTTTAATAATATGAGACATATTCCTGTTTTAAAAAACGAATCAATTGATGGATTAAATATTCAATCAGGAGATATTGTTGTTGATGGGACTCTTGGAGGTGGAGGACATACTTACGAAATAATTCAACGATTTGGAACAAAAGTAAAAATTATTGGATTAGATCTTGATAATGAAGCTATAAATCGAGCTGAAATCTTAATAAAAGATATTCCCCGCGATGTTATCTTTAAAGTTATCGGTTTTCAAAAGTTGGATGAGGTTCTAAATGAATTAAAGATAACTAAAATTGATAGAATTCTGTTGGATCTAGGATTAAGTTCATTCCAACTTGAAGTTGCCGGTCGAGGTTTTTCTTTTCTAAAAGATGAACCATTGTTGATGACAATGAAAGAAAACCCTAATGAAAAAGATTTAACTGCCAAAATCATTGTTAATGATTGGAATGAAGAAAGTATAGCCGATATTATTTATGGTTTTGGAGAAGAAAAATACTCTAGAAAAATTGCTAAAGCTATAGTTAATCATCGAAAAGATCGAAAAATAGAAACTACCTTTGATTTAGTAAAAATTATCCATGAAGCTATTGGTAAATATTATAAAAGCAAAAAAATTAATCCAGCTACGAAAACTTTTCAAGCTCTCAGGATAGCTACTAATAATGAATTAAAGAATTTAGAAGATGTAATAGAAGAAGGATTTAATAAATTATCATCCAACGGTAGAATGGCTATTATAACTTTTCATTCTTTAGAAGATCGTATCGTTAAACATAAATTTATAAAGTTGAAAGAAACAGGGTTGGCAAATATTATTACAAAAAAACCAATAATACCAAGTAATAATGAAATTATTATAAATCCGCGTTCACGTAGCGCAAAATTAAGAATATTAGAAAAAATATGAGTAAAGTTAAAATAATTACTGTTAATATGATAGGCGATAATCATTTTCGACGAATTCTATTGAGATTGATTATTGGTGGATTTATAATAATAGGTATTATATATGCATATTTGATTATTTCTATAACTTTTAATATTCTAGCCCGCCGATCTCTTGGAAATTCATCTATTGCCTTTAAAAGTAATATCAGCCAACTAGAAGTTACTTATTTTTCTAATCTTAGCCAGATAAATAGAGCTTATGCTACCTCAAACGGATTTGTTAATTCCAAAAATAATATTTTTGCTACTCGCTCTTCTAATTATGTTGCCATTAGATAATGAATCTTTCATCATTTAAAATACGAATAAGAATCATCTCTATTTTCGTACTTTTTATTGCTATTGTTTTAATTTCTAGACTTTTTTATGTGCAAATTATTAATAATAATATATATAAAGAAAAAGCAAATAGACAATATGCAACGCCATTTAATAATCTTTTTAATAGGGGATCAATATTTTTTTCTAGGAAAGATGGGTCTCTAGTTGCTGCAGCAACTATTTTATCTGGATTTAAAATTGCTTTAGATACTAAATATATAACTAATCCAGAATCTTTATATAAATCTCTTGCACCGTATCTTAAAATGAATCGTGATACTTTTATTCGTCGCGCTTCTAGAAAAAATGATATTTATGAAGAAGTTGCAACTCATTTAACTGAAGAACAAGCAAATGATATTAGTAAGCTCAAATTGTCAGGTGTTTCAATTTTCAAAGACAATTGGCGTTTCTATCCTGGAGGTAGTCTAGCTGCTCATACAATTGGTTTCTTAGCTTATAAAGGAAATAATAAAGTTGGACAATATGGATTAGAGAGATATTATAATAAGATTTTATCAAAACCTAAAAATGGACTCTATGTAAATTTCTTTGCAGAAGTTTTTTCTAATATCAAAAATACAATTTCTCCTTCTTCACAAAATAATCAAGGAAGTATTATAACGACGATTGAGCCAACAGTTCAAGAAACTCTTGAATCTGAATTATCTTCAACTTTAAAAAAATGGCATGCTAGTCAAGCTGGCGGAATAATAATAAACCCACAGACTGGTGCAATTTATGCTATTGTTTCTTTGCCGACTTTTAATTTAAATGATTTCCAAAATGTACCGAACCCTGGAGTATATCGTGACGCAATGGTTGAAGATGTTTTTGAATTTGGATCAGTTATTAAACCATTAGTTATGGCAGCAGCCTTGGATACTAAAGTATTAACACCAAAATCTACGTATTTTGATAGAGGAGAAGTAACTGTAGATGGTAAACGAATATATAATTTTGATAAAAGAGGAAGGGGAAGGGGTACAACAATGCAAACTGTTCTCGATCAATCTTTGAATACAGGTATGGTTTATGTAGCCAGTAAACTTGGGCATTATAGAGTTAGGACATATTTAGAAGCTTATGGGATAGGAAGAAAAACTAATATTGACTTACCTAATGAAACATATGGTCTCATTAAAAATTTAAATAGTCCTCGTGATATTGAATATGCAAATGCAGCTTTTGGGCAAGGGATTGCTTTAACTCCAATAGGAGCAGCGCGTGCATTTTCATCTTTAGCTAATGGTGGAAATCTTATTACCCCTCATATAGCCAAAGCCATAAAATATAGTAATGGTTTTTTAAAAATACTCAAATATCCGATAACCAAGAAAAATGTGATTAAAAAAGAAACTTCTTATACCATAACTCGCATGCTTGTTCATGTATTTGAATCTTATTATAATGGAGCTTTAAAATTAAAACATTATACTATTGCAGCTAAAACTGGAACAGCTCAGATAGCTAAATTAAAAGGAAGAGGTTATTATAATGATAAATATTTACATTCCTTTTTCGGTTATTTTCCAGCCTACAATCCCAGATTTTTAGTTTTTTTATTTTTGAAAGATCCTAAAAATGTGGAATATGCTGCTCAGACTCTTATTTCACCTTTTATGAATATAACTAAATTTCTGTTAAACTATTATAATGTTCCACCTGATAGATAATTTATTAAAAATGAAATGAAAAAAATATTAAAAAAAATTATCATTTTAATTTTAACACTACAAGCCAGACTAGTCCTATTTCGCTATCGTCCTAAAATTATTGCTATCACTGGTTCTGTCGGTAAAACTTCTACAAAAGATGCAATTTTTACAATCCTCTCTAAATTCAAAACTGTCCGTAAAAGTGAGAAAAGTTTTAATAGTGAAATTGGATTACCTCTAACAATTTTGGGTCTGCCCAATGGCTGGAATAATTTTTTTACTTGGCTAGAAAATATACTTCGTGGATTTTATTTAATTCTATGGAAACAAAATTATCCTGAATATCTTGTTTTAGAAATTGGGCTAGGTAAACCGGGAGATATTATAAAAAATGTAATTCCTTGGCTTAAACCAGATATTGTAGTTGTTACATGTTTTCCAGATAAACCAGTTCATATAGAGTTTTTCAAATCAGTTGATGAGATAATAAAAGAAAAAAGTGCTCTAGCCTATGCTGTTCGTTCTAATGGAATATTGATTTTAAATCATGATGATGAAAAGGTTTATGCTCTTCATAATAAGGCCAAATGTAGGACCATTTCGTTTGGAGAACATCAAAATGCCACCTATCATTCTACTTATCCGATGTGCTTAACAAAGCCTCAAGGGAAAATGATTTTAGCCAAGGGAATCAATTTTAAATTAGAATATGATGGTAATACTTTTCCGGTCACACTTCCTAATGTTATTGGGTTACATTATATTAACACAGCTCTGTCAGCTATTGCTGTAGCCCATGAAATAGGTTGTGATTTATTAGATTCAATAAATGCAATTAGTGAATATTCTACACCATCTGGAAGATTATCTTTTATTGATGGAATTAATAATTCAGTTATTATTGATGATACATATAATTCATCTCCCGTAGCAGCCGATGCTGCTATCCAGGTTTTAAAAGAAATGCAAGCCCAGAGAAAAATTATAGTTCTAGGAGATATGCTTGAGCTTGGTAAATTTACTAAGGAAGAGCATATTATTCTTGGAGAAAAAATTATAGGTATTACTGATGTTCTCGTAACAGTTGGACCAAGAGCAAAATTTATTACAGAAGGAGCTATTAATAAAGGATTTTTGGAAAGTAATATCTATTATTTCCCAACATCAGAATTAGCTGGAAATTTCTTGAAAGAATTCATAGAAGAGGGAGATATTCTTCTAGTAAAAGGATCACAAGGAGTACGATTGGAAAGGGCCGTAGAGACCATTATGGCTCATCCTGAGCTTAAAATGAAGCTTTTGTGTCGTCAAGAGAAAGAATGGAAGAATCACTAATATACAGAGAACATAAGTCTATATAGAGAACATAAGTCTTAAATAAAATCCTAATCTCCACCTTGTACAATTTTATTCAAATGCGCAAGAACGGTTCTTGCGCATTTGGTAATTACTATACTTTTTAAATAGAATGTGGAATAATATGATGATGTTAAAAGTTATCTAATTATTTTATTTAAAAATTTAAAATTTAAAAAAATGGAAGAATATAAAAAAGAACAGCAAAAAGAAAAAGCATTAAGAAACCAACGGGATTATAATTCTGAAGATTCTTCTAATAAAAAAGAACAGCAAAAAGAAAAAGCATTATCTTGGCAATTAGAAAAAATTATGAAGTTGCTTGATTCTGCCATTATCCATGGTAGAGTTAGTTTTACTCCTGAAAAAGATTCAGAAGGGAATATAATAAGAATTATGATAAGTAATAATTCTTATTCTGAATCTTTTCCTACAATGACAAAAGAGCAAGCAGATAAAATAATTCAGTTCTTTACTGAGGAAGAAAAGAGATACGTAAAAGAACTTATCAACCAAAAGCCATCAGTGAAAAATAATTATTGGGAAAACTTTGATCCCACAAAATGGTAATTGCTTAATAAAATAGAATTCTGTTTATTTGAGGTTATTTTTTTTCATCAATTTATCTAAAATTAACCCCTTTTGTTTTATTATTTTTGATATTTTTGGATTTTTCTTAAGAGCTCCAAAAGCACCACCTAAAACAACCCCAGCTACTAAAATTAAAACTAAAGTCAATGTATTCATAATTTTATTATAGCATATTTAAGTAAGCGTTTCTTTATACAAAATTGGAACGCTACGCGCACAATATATAGTGTGGTCACAAGTTACTAAGTATAATTTTTCGCTACACTCAAATTCTACGTAAGTACTTGCTGACCCCGGCTCGGCTATTTTTCTTCTGAAAAATTATGCCTGCGCCTTCACAAAAGCGAAAAAGACCAGAGAAGTCTAGTCTTTTTTAATTCGCGCTTTTGTGACCCTACAGAGAATCGGACTCTGGTTTTATCCTTGAGAAGGATACGTCCTAACCATTAGACGATAGGGCCAATATTTGATTTTAACTTAATTCTTAGCTTTTCAAAAACCGATGTCCTAACCATTACCTACCTGCCGGTAGGCAGGGACGATAGGGCCTAGCTATGAAACACTCTTTTAAAGTATCAAAATATAAGACTATTTACAAGTAAATAAATTTAGGAAACATAAATCTATTCTATGCTATACTTAATTTATATTAGTTAAATAAAAAATAAAAATATGATAGATCCAACAAAAGTAGATATGAATCAGTTGCCAAAAAAGTTTTGTGATGGTGCTATCGGGGCTTATGGTAAAGAATTTTTTTCTTTTGCTTTAACTTCGGGAAATAATCTTGATTCCTTTGCTTCAACTCCTCAAACGATGAAAAGTATAGCTAGCTGGATGAATGAACAGGTAAGTAATTATGAAAGCCAATATGGCAAAATAGATATGACTCCGCCTCAAATACAGAGCCCTATCCAGAGTGCAGATTTAAAAGATAAAAACGAATAACTCCCCTGACTAATGAAAATAATATCTAGTAAATTTATAAAAGGTATAGTAAAAGAAGATTCATTATTGAAGAGCGATATGTCACAAATTGCTTTTATTGGGCGTTCAAATAGTGGAAAATCAACTCTCATAAATTTCATTACAAATAGTAAAATAGCTCGAACGAGCTCATCTCCTGGAAGAACACAGGAAATTAACATTTTTTTGATAAATAATTCTTTTTATCTAGTTGATCTTCCTGGTTATGGCTTTGCTCGGACATCAATTTTAAATCGTGAAAGAATAAATGAATTAATAGAAATGTATCTTTTTGATTCTAATTATAAACAAAAAAAAGTAGTATTTATCATTGATGCGAATATTGGTTTTACTGAAGCTGATTTATCAATGTTGAAAGAACTTGAGAATCATCATAAAGATTTTATTATTGTAGCTAATAAGATAGATAAAATGAATCAATCAGAATATCATCATAAATTAAAGGAAATAGAAAAAATTATTTCTAATTATCCACTTATTCCGTTTTCTTCGAAAAGTAAAAAAGGTTTTAGCCTTCTTATGAAAGAAATATTTAAATAGAAACTTTTTTAAAATACATTAAAGATACTAAAAATATAGAGGTTCAAAATCTTCCATTATATGATGTAGTAAGCTTATTTTTTATGTTATAATTTATTTATGATTGGAAATTTATATGTAGTAGCAACACCGATAGGAAATCTAGAAGATATAACACTTCGAGCGCTTCGTATTCTAAAAGAAGTTGATTATATTTTATGTGAAGATACTAGAACCACCAAAAAACTTTTAGATAAATATGGAATAAAAACAAAAACTATTAGTTATCATGCTCATAGTTCCGAATCTAAAGAAAGGTCTATCATTAATATGCTCAAAGGAGGAGAGAACCTTGCTTTAGTTTCTGATGCAGGGACTCCTTGTATTTCTGACCCTGGAGTTCTTCTTGTTTCTAATATCCGGAAAGAATTAGGAGATAAAGCCTTGATTATTCCAATTCCAGGTCCAAGCGCTCTAATCTCAGCTCTTTCTGTTAGTGGAATATCTTCTTCGGAATTTATTTTTATGGGTTTTTTACCACACAAGAAAGGTAGGGAAACAATTTTTAAAAAGATTGCTAATTCAAAAAGAATAATTGTTTTTTATGAATCTACTCATCGTATTTTAAAAACTTTAATTTCTTTAGATGAATATTCACCAGATTTTAATATTATGATTGGTCGAGAAATTACAAAACAATTTGAGCAATTTATTCAAGGAACTCCAAAAGAAATTTTAGAATACTTTAATCAAAATACAGATAAACAGAGAGGAGAGTTTGTTGTTATTGTAGAGCCTGAATAAATGAGTTATAATGGTCAGATGAGAAAAGAAAAAGCATTATTTTTTATAGGTCTATTTATTTTAATTTTACCATTTTTAGGTTTTCCTAATAGTTGGAAAACAGTTATGTATATGATAATAGGTATTATTATTATGTACCTTGCCTATCTATTTTATGTAGAAGTTAAAGATCGTTTAGCTAAGAATAGCATTGAAACTAAAACATTTATTGATAATATCAGCGATGAAAAATAAAAATGAAACATAAAATAAGAACAATTAGGATTCTCTTGATTGTTCTTATTTTCTTATTATCTGGAGTTAGTATTTATTTATTGCCTAAATTGATTTCAAATAATATAGAATATGATAATAATTCAATGGTTGTTACTAATTTATTGAATAGTAAGAAAATAATAAAAAAAGATATTAAGAAAGTTGTCACTCCGATTGTAATTCCAGTAACTCATATAAAAACGCCAACTGTAGTAAGAGCTATTTATGTAACAAATTGGGTAGCTGGATCAAAGAAAATTATGGATCCAATAATTAAATTGGTAGATAATACAGAGCTTAATGCAGTGGTTATAGATATAAAAGATTCAACAGGACGTATCGGATTTAATATTAATAATAAAGAAATTAAAAAAATAGGATCAATACAAAAAAGAATTCCTAATATTCGTGCATTAATAAATTCACTACATAAAAAGAACATTTATGTGATAGGTCGTATTGTTGTTTTTCAAGATCCATATTTAGCCAATTTAAAGCCTGAATGGGCTCTTACTAAAAAAAGTGATGGGAAAGTTTGGAAAAATAAAGAAGGTTTAGCTTTTCTCAATCCGACCAATAAGGATGTATATAAATACATTTTAGACATTGCTCTAGCTTCATTTAAAGATGGTTTTGATGAAATTAATTTTGATTATATTAGATATCCATCAGATGGAGATATAAGTAATATAAATTATGAATTAGCTCCTGGACAAACAAGATCAGATAATATTGAAAATTTCTTTAAATATATTTCAACTAATATAAAAAAAGATGCTGATCTTCCTATTTCAGCAGATCTTTTCGGATTAACAACCTCAGTAACAGATGATATGGGAATAGGTCAAGTTTGGGATAAAACATTACCTTATTTTAATTTCATCTCTCCTATGCTTTATCCTTCACATTATTCTCTCGGATATCTAGGCTATAAAAATCCAGCAGAATATCCATATGAGATAGTACATGAATCTCTTGTGAATGCCATTAATAAAACAAAAAAGGCAAAAGAAAATATAAATAAAATAAGGCCATGGCTTCAAGATTTTAGTTTAAGAACAGTTTATACAAAAAAGATGGTTCAATCTGAGATGAAAGCTGTTTATGATTTAGGACTTTCATCTTGGATGTTATGGAATCCAGCAAATAAATATAATACAGGAGCTTTAAAACTTGAAAATAATATTTAATTTTGAGATAATAACTTAAATGATACACATACCTAAGCAAAAAAGAGAAATAGCCTTAAAGATCTTTATTTCCATAATACTTTTATTGGGAGTATTTGGTTTTGGATTTTATTCTGGTTATCATCATCAACCAGAAGTTAATAAAATATTCTCAGTTACTAATAAAAAACCAGCTTCTAAAATAGATGCTAATTTTAATCCATTTTGGAAAGTTTGGAATATTCTAAATGAAAAATCTATTTATAATAAAGACGAATCAAATCAAGATCGTGTTTGGGGAGCAACTGAAGGCTTGGCTTCTTCATTTGGAGATCCTTATACGGTCTTTTTATCACCTAAGGAAAACAAGATATTTAATGAAGAAATTCACAGTTCCTTTAGTGGAATTGGAGCAGAAATAGGAATGAAGGATAAGATTTTAACGATTATTGCTCCACTCAAAAATACTCCAGCCTGGAATGCTGGGTTGAAGGCTGGCGATAAAATAATAAAAATAAACAATATTACCACAAACAATATGAATATTGATAAAGCAATTAGTTTAATCCGAGGAAAGATCGGAACAGTAGTTACTTTAACAATTTTCCGTGGTGGAGAAAATAAAACTAGGAATATTCGTATTACAAGAGCTAAAATTAATGTTCCCGTACTCAACACTAAACTACGAAAAGATAATATTTTTGTTATTAGTTTTTATACTTTCTCTGAAAATTCAGATATTCTATTTAAAAAAGCCGTTAATGAATTTCTAAAATCTGGTTCACATAAATTAATAATTGATTTACGTGGTAATCCAGGTGGTTATCTTGATTCTGCGGTTAATATAGCTTCTTTATTTCTAAATCCTGGAAAAATTATTGTTAGTGAAAATTTTGGGAATAAAAATATTAAACCGAAAGTTTATCGTAGCCATGGACCAAAAATGTTTAATAGCAAATATTCATTTGTGGTCCTAGTTGATGGTGGTTCTGCTTCAGCCTCTGAGATTTTGGCAGGTGCTCTACAAGAACATAAAATTGCACCTCTTGTTGGGGAACAAACTTTTGGCAAGGGTTCAGTCCAAGAATTGATTAAGATAACAAATAATACATCACTTAAAGTTACAATTGCTCATTGGTTAACCCCTAATGGTACTTCAATATCAAAACATGGATTAACCCCAAATTTTGTGGTTCCATTCACTAAAAAAGATTTTAAAGATGGAATTGATCCACAATTACAAAAAGCAGTCGAAATATTAGAAGCTAAAAAATAAAAATTATATATGAAAGTTATTTTACTTACAGATGTTCCAAAAGTAGGAAATAAATATGATGTCAAAGAGTTTAAAGATGGATTTGCTCAAAACGTTTTAATTAGTCGAGGTTTAGCCGTATTAGCTACAACAAAAGCATTATCTAATTTGAAAAGCAAAATTGATATGATGGATAAAAAAAGAGTTGAAGGTATAGAAACTTTATCTAGTTTAGTAGAAAAATTGTCAGATAAAAAAATTCTCATTAAAGTTAAGTCTAATGAAAAAGGGCATCTTTTCAAGTCTGTAACAGCTCATGATGTAGCAGAAAAGGTAAAAGAAATAACTAATTTTGATCTCGATGAAAAAACTCTTGTTATGGAAAATATAAAAGAAATTGGAGATTATTTGATTGTTCTTAAAAAGGGTGATTTTGAAGGGAAGTTTAAAATAGAAATAATAGCAACTAAGTAATAAGAAGACCTACAAATTTAATTTGTAGGTCTTCTTATTCTTCATTCTCTATTATCAGATAATATTTACTACTTTTTTGACAGAAGAAGATCTATCAAAACTTATTTTTCTTTTAGAACTGAATTTAACGACTCCTTCTTTTAAGGCAAAGAGAGTGTGATCTTTACCTAATCCAACATTGTTTCCTGGCAGAATTTTAGTTCCTCTCTGTCTTACTATAATAGATCCAACTTTTGCTTTTTGGCCACCATAAAGTTTAGTACCTAAATATTTAGGATTTGAATCTGTTAAATTTTTGGCTGAACCTGCCGCTTTTTTATGTGCCATTTTATTTTAAATTTGAGTAAACAACTAGCTATATACAAACTGCTTACAAATGATTTATAATTAAACTTGTATGAGTATAAACAATTTTTATAATAAAATCAAGGATAATTTTACTATTAACAGACATACTATTGTGTGTTTATTAACTGTAATAATGGTGGGGTTATCTGCTTTCGGATTGGGTCAATTATCTATTATCACTAATAACTCAAACAAAGATTCTAATATTATTATCACTGATAGGGAAGTTCAGTCAGTTCCAAACAAAAATATGAAAAGGAAAGAATATATAGCTTCAAAAAATGGTAAACTATTTTATAGGATTGAATGTTCAAGTACTAAAAAAATTTTAACAAAAAATATAATCTGGTTTGGTTCTGTAAGAGATGCCTTAGAAGCCGGGTATAAGCAATCATCGTCTTGTTAATGATTTATGAAAAAAATTTACAAAATATTAATAATTATTGTTTTTGTTTTTTTGTTTTTTTATCTGAATCAATTTTTTCATATTTATAATAAAAGTGTTGAATATTTAGGAAATAGAATTTTCTTATCTTTATATAATTATAACCAACAAGATTATAGTAGAGCTAATAAAAATAAAAATTTACTTAAAATAACAAACCTAACTCCGAAGGTTATAGAGCCAGGAATTTTGAATGTTCAGCATCATTCTTTATCATTTAATAATACTAATTTATCATCTAAAGATATCATTGATTTGACCAATCATTTTAGAAAAGAGGATGGGGGACTCAATCCATTAAAAGAAAACCCAAAATTAGATTTTACTGCAGAAGAAAAATTAAAAGATATGTTTACGAAACAATATTTTCAACATATTTCTCCTACTGGTATAGGTGTAGTTAATTTGGTTAGACAAGTATCTTATGGATATATTATTATTGGAGAGAACCTAGCTTTAGGAAATTTTAAAGACGATAAAACTTTAGTTGATGCCTGGATGGCGAGTCCTGAGCATCGGGCCAATATCTTGAATAAAAATTATTCTGAAACTGGCGTTGCTGTTGGTAAGGGTTTTTATAAAGGAGAAAATGTTTGGATAGCAGTCCAACATTTTGGCTTACCTAGAAATGTTTGTCCAACCATAAATAAAATTCTTGGAGGAATTGTAGCTACTAATGAACAGGAAATTAAAACAATGAAAAACAATTTCTCTATTCGTTTGAAAAAAATAAGTGAAGAAGTAGTTTATGAGGGTTTGACGATAAACGAACAAATTAAAAAATACAATTCGTTAGCTTTAGTTTATAATCAGTTAATTATAAATACCAAAAAAGATATAGATCAATACAACAAACAGGTTGAATCTTTTAATTCTTGCATGCATTTCTATCTTAAATAGACTGAATTATTAAGAGATATTCCATAATAGGGAGATACCATTTTTCATATAACAATGTCGCACAATATATCTTTTACGACATTAAATCAAATAAAACAACATAAATAATGACGAATCTTTATAAATAGTTTTTTATTATCTCAGCTGATTTTTTAAGTTTATCTTTTTCTTCATCAACTAGATTTATCGGCCAAGATTTCATTATTCCGTTACTACCTATAAGATTAGGATTACCTAAACAGACATCAGGAATATCAAAATCTGGCTCATTTATTCTAAAAGAAACAGGTAAAATTTTATTTTGATTAAACACTATGGCTTCAACAATATCGGTTACCACTGTGGCAATTCCATAAAAAGTTGCTCCTTTTCTCTTAATTATTTCATAAGCTTCGTTCTTAATTTCACTTTCAATAGTATCCATTTCTTCTTTCTTTAGTAAATTAGAAACAGGTTTTCCTTCTATATTAACGGTGCTCCAAGCCACAAATTCGGAATCCCCATGCTCTCCCAAGAGAAATCCTTCTATTTGTTGACTGTCCAAATTAAAACGTTTTGCCAAGTTAGACCGTAATCTAGCAGTATCTAAAGAAGTTCCAGTCCCAAAGACCTGATTGCGAGGCAATCCCGATATCTCTTGGACAAGATAAGTAATTACATCTACTGGATTACTAACTATTATTACTATACAAGTTGATTTAATTTCTCCGATTTCCTTAAAAATTGAAGTAACTATTTTTTTATTTTCTTCAGCTAAAGCTAATCTGGTCTCGCCTGGCTTTTGTGCTACTCCGGCTGTTAAAACTATAATATCCGAGTCTTTTGCATCTTTGAAATCACCGCCATAGATATTATTAGTTTCAGAGAAAGATAGCCCATCTCTAATATCTCTAATTTCACCCTCTTGCTTTTTCTTATTTATATCTATAAGAGTTATATTAGAAGCTAAGTTTTTTAACATAAGCGTATAAGCAGTAGTTGCTCCAACAGACCCGGCCCCAATAATTGATATTTTCATAAAAATTGATTTAAATTATTTTTCTATTAATAAATTTATCCTATAACTATGTGTCTATCCTCATTTTTTTCAGCAACAAGAGCAATCTTTTCCATCATTTTAACCGCTTTAACTGGAAATCTACCACGAGCTGATTCTTCTGAAAGCATTACACCATCAGCTCCATCTAAAATGGCATAGGCTACATCTGAAACTTCAGCTCTTGTAGGGATTTCATTATCTACCATTGATTCTAACATTTGAGTCGCTACAATGACAGTCTTCCCTGCTGCTATTGATTTTTTTATGATTTGATGTTGAACAAATGGAATTTCTTCCAAAGGAAACTCATTACCTAAGTCTCCCCTAGCGACCATAATCATATCACTTTCTTTTATAATTGAGTCAATATTATCTACAGCTTCTTTTCTTTCAACTTTAGCTATAATTTTTTGATTTCCACCAAATTTTTTAATTAAATTTCTCAACTCAACAATATCACTTCCCTTACCAACAAAAGACATAGCAATATAATCGAAATTATGTTCAACTCCAAATTTTAAATCCTCGATATCTTTTTTAGTAATTATTTCTTCATTTCCACCGAAATGATGTTCACTGCCAGTTTGAACTCTAGGGCCAGATAAATCTTGAATAACCTTTACTTCAATATTTAGATTTTTAGATATTTCTCTAACTAACTTTATATAACGAGCATATTCTTCATAATTTCCCCACGAAAAATTAAATCGTATCATATTCATATGGCTCTTGATTAACTCAGTTAATATTTCTTTAGTATTACAAGCAGGACCAATTGTAGCAATTATAAATGTTTTTGATCCAATGTTTTTATTCTCCATATTTTTTTTATTTAAAATTATCTTTTAATAATATTATTCTATCAGAAACTTTATTTCTAATTACATTTAGTATTATACATCAATAATAGTATTTATTACAAATTAATCTAGCTAGGATATCAATATTTTCTAAATTTTAATTTCTCTTTTTAGTTAAGTAATATTTTCGTTTTATTTTAGAAAAACGTTCAATAGAATAACGAAGCATAGTTCTTGGCATTTTAGTAGAATAAACGTCCAAAAATGTCTCTAATCTCGCTTGAGAAACCTTTTTACCTACTTCTCTAAGCATCCAACCACAAGCTTTGTGTATAAGGTCTTCTTGGTCATTTAGAAGTATTTTAACAATTTTAAACGTCCAAATAAACTCTCCATTATTTATAAAAGCAAAAGTTGAAACAATGGCAATTCTTCGCTCCCAGAGATTTTTAGATTTAGCTAATTTTTCTAGAATTCTTTTATCTTTATTTAGTAAATAATCTCCTACTATGCAATGAGCAGATATATCTACCAACCCCCAGCTATTAATATAATTAGTATGATTTAAATAAAAACGATATAGTTTTTGATTATCAGAATTAAATTTTGAGGTTAATTTATTATTATATTGATGAATCAAAATCAAAAGAGCAACAAATTTAATTTCATCATATTTGTTTTTTAAAAGTTTATCAATTTCAAGTAAACTAAGGTTCCCGTATTTTTTAGCTATTAAACGAAGATCCGATACTCTGATTCCTAAAAATTTATTTTTTTCTCCATATTGTCCCTTACCCGTTTTAATAAATCTTAAAGAACCTAATGCTAATTGAGGATTTGCTTTTCTTTTTAATTCTTGAAGTAATTTTGGTAATTTAGCCATTATTATATTATATAAAGATATTGAATTAAATTATTCCCTATATTTCCTTTTTCTCCATTTATCAGCAACCTTAACCCTAGTTAAAGATCGTTCCAGCTCAGATTCAAAGTGTTCAAAATCAACAATTTCATTATTTTCAGCTTGTCTTTTTAATTCTTTGGCTTTGGCTTTTGCTTTTTCAATTTCCTCTTCAGAAATTTCTGAAATATGTTCAGCAAAATCAGCTAAAATAGCGACAATTGTTTTATTTTTTTCTTTTCTTACTTCAACAAAACCACCAACAACGGCTATTGGGATATTTTCTCCTTCAGAAATAGCGACAATACTACCAGAAGACAATGCAGTAATAATTGGAATATGCTCTGCTAAAACCGTGATTTCTCCTTCTGTTGTTGGAATAGTAACACTATCAATTCGCTCATCTAGGATTAGACGTTCAGGAGTAACAATTTTTAATTGTAATTTTTTTGCCATATAACTCTATAAAGCACCCTTCATATAAAAATCATTTTCAGACTTATCATCATGTTTACCCTCAAGAATTTCTTTAAATGAACGAATTGTTTCTGATAAAGGAACATATTGACCAGGAGTACCAGTAAATTGTTCTGCGACAAAGAATGGTTGTGACAAGAATTTTTGAATTTTACGAGCACGAGATACGAGAGCTTTATCTTCTTCTGATAATTCTTCCATTCCTAAAATTGCGATAATATCTTGAAGATCTTTATATCTCTGTAGAACTCTTTGTACTTCACGAGCAACTTCGTAATGATCTTTACCAACGATATGAGGGTCAAGAATAGTTGAGGAAGAATCAAGAGGATCAACGGCTGGATAAATACCAATTTCAGAAAGTGAGCGGCTTAATACTACAGTTGAATCAAGATGAGAGAAAGTCGTTGCTGGAGCAGGATCAGTTAAGTCGTCAGCCGGAACATAAACAGCCTGCACTGAAGTTACAGAACCTTTATCCGTAGAAGTAATTCGTTCTTGCAAGTTTCCCATTTCTGTAGCCAAAGTAGGTTGATAACCAACAGCAGAAGGAATTCTTCCAAGTAAAGCAGATACTTCAGATCCAGCTTGAGTAAAACGAAAAATATTATCTATAAAGAATAAAACATCTTTTTTTTCAACATCACGAAAATATTCAGCCATAGTAAGACCAGAAAGAGCTACTCGTAAACGAGCCCCAGGTGGTTCATTCATTTGTCCAAACACCATGGCAACTTTTGGAAGTACTCCTGATTCTTTCATTTCATGATATAAATCATTACCTTCACGAGTTCTTTCTCCTACTCCGGCAAAAACAGAATATCCTCCGTGATTAGAGGCGATATTGTGAATAAGCTCTTGAATAATAACCGTTTTACCGACTCCAGCTCCGCCAAAAAGTCCAACTTTTCCGCCCTTAAGAACAGGACAGATTAAGTCAATAACCTTAATTCCTGTTTCAAGAATTTCAATTTTTGTAGCCTGAGATATAAAATCTGGAGCTTTACGATGAATTGGTAAAGTATTATCAGAATTTTCCAAAGTTTTTCCATCAATAGGTTCACCTAAAACACTAAACATTCTTCCGAGTGTATTTTTTCCAACCGGAACAGATATAGGAGCTCCTGTAGCAATTACTTTTTGTCCCCGAGAAAGTCCATCAGTAGAACCCATAGCCACTGAACGTACTGTATCATCTCCAATATGTTGTTCAACTTCTAAAACAATTTTTTCATTATTGTTCATTACCACCAAAGCACTATAGATATCAGGGACATCTCCTTCAAACATAACATCTACGACTGGACCAATAATTCTTTTTATAATACCTGTTTTTTCCATAAATAATTTTTAATAATTAATAATAATTTTTTAATTTACAGTTGCCATCCCAGCACTTATTTCTGATATTTCCCTGGTAATTCCAGATTGTCTAGCCTTATTGAACATTAGAGTTAAATCATCTATCATATCTCCAGCGGCTTCACTTGCATTTTTCATTGCTACCATTCTTGATGATTGTTCTGAAGCATTTGATTCAAGAACCATTTGGTAAACTTGCATTCTAACTAATTTTTCTGCTAGAGAATTTAAAAGTTTATTTACATCTCCTTCAAATAAATATAACTGCTTATTTTTATTTATAGAAATATCTTCAGAATTTTCATTGATTTTCTCTCTTGAAGAATTATCCAATTCTTCAATAACTTCTTCTAAATTATCCCTTGATATAGGTAAAAGTTGTTTTATATTAGCTTTTTGACTTAATGCTGAGATGAAATCCGTATAAGCGATATAAATTTTTTTATAGTTATTATTTTTAAATTCATTTGTTAAAAAAATTGAAAGCGGAGTAATTTTTTTAAGATTCACATCTTCAGAAAAATCACTAAATGTAGCAATGATATTTTGTCCAATTCTACGCATTGCACTATCACCTTTTTTACCAACACTAACAATATCAACATCAGATAATTTTATTTCTTTTAACATTGAGATTGATTTTTTTATTATTTGAGAATTATATCCACCACAAAGTCCCCTATTAGATGTAATCAAAACAATTAATATTTTTTTATCAATTAATTTTTTATCAGAATTTATAAAAAAAGGGTTAGTAATATCTTCCATTTGGGAGATATCAGATTCTGAGATAGAAGTTAAAATATCCCATGAATAAGAAGCATAAAGGCGCGATGATAAAGTCTGAGAAACAGCCCTTTTCATTTTGGAAGCAGCAACCATTTCCATTGCCTTAGTTATCTTTTTTGTGCTTTTAACACTTTTTATTCTTCTTTTTATTTCTTTTGTTCCAGTCATATTAATTATTTGATAAATGAGTCTGTAAATTCTTTTATTGTTTTTATTAATTCGGATTCTCCAGCTTCAGTCCACATTTTTTCTGTATTTATTTCTTTATAAAACGTTTTTGCATTTCTTTTAGCATATTCAATTAGACCTTCCTCAAATTCTTTAATTTTATCAATATCAATTTTATCCATATATCCTTTTGTCAGAGCATAAAGAGTTACAACTTGATCTTCTGTTCCAACTGGTGCATATTGTGGTTGTTTAAGAACCTCAACTGCTCTTTTACCTCGCTCTAATTGATTTTTAGTATTTTCATCAAGGTCTGAACCAAACTGGGCAAAAGCTTCAAGTTCTCTAAATTGAGCCAAATCAAGTTTCAATGTTCCTGAAACTTTTTTCATCGCCTTAATCTGGGCAGACGATCCTACTCGAGAAACAGAAAGCCCCACATTAACAGCCGGTCGGATTCCTTTATAAAATAAATCTGTTTCAAGAAAAATTTGTCCATCTGTAATTGAAATAACATTCGTTGGGATATAAGCAGAAACATCTCCTGATTGAGTTTCAATAATTGGTAGAGCCGTAATAGACCCTCCTCCATATTCTTTGTTTCTACGACAAGCACGTTCAAGTAAACGTGAATGCAAATAAAATACATCTCCAGGAAAAGCTTCACGCCCTGGTGGACGACGAAGTAATAATGATATTTCACGATAAGCTACAGCATGTTTTGAGAGATCATCATAAATAATTAGAATATCTTTACCTTGATCCATGAAATATTCGGCGATTGCAATTCCAGCATAAGGAGCAATATAAGCTAAAGCTGCTGATTCTGATGCTCCAGCAGAAACGATAATAGTATATTCCATTGCTCCACCTTCTTCTAAGCGAATTTGAAGTTTTCGTAGTTTAGAATCTTTTTGGCCAATTGAAACATAAATACAAATCATATCTTGACCTTTCTGGTTTAAAATCGTATCAATAGCAATTGCAGTTTTACCAGTTTGTCTATCTCCGATAATAAGTTCACGCTGTCCTCGTCCAATTGGGATAAGAGTATCAATTGCTTTAATACCTGTTTGGACAGCTTGACTGACAGATTCTCGTGTAATCACTCCAGGAGCTACTTTTTCAATAGGATTATAATCATTAGTTCTGATTTTAGCCTTACCATCAATCGGTTCACCAAGAGCATTCAAAACTCGGCCTATTTGGAGAGAAGAAACAGGGACTTCAAGAATTTTACCAGTTGATTTAACTTCGTCACCTTCTCTAATTTTTGAGAAATCTCCTAAAATAATAACTCCAACAGAATCTTCTTCAAGATTCAAAGCTACTCCTACCTCACCATTTTGGAACGATACCATTTCAGAAGCTTTTAAATCAGCTAAACCAGATAACTTAGCGATACCATCAAATACCTCAACAACATGTCCAATTTTTTCAAATTTAGTATCCTCTTTGAATTTTTCTATTTGCTTTCTTAAATTTTCTACGATATTATTTTTTGCCATATTTTAATTTTCTATTAGATAGGTTTGTAATTTATTAATTTTATTATAAAGAGTTGTATCTAATATCTCGTCTCCAATTTCTATCTTAATTCCGCCTAGTAACTTTGAATCTTCATTGATTGTTAATTTTACCTCCTTAGATTTATACTTCTTTTTAATAAACTCTTCAATCCCTTTAATTAGCTCATTAGAAATTTTAGAACGACTACTTATTTTAATTCTAGTTATTCTATTTGCCTCATCTATTATTTCTCCAAGGGCCGATAGAATTTTGTCGGATTTATTTAGCATCTGTTTCTTATTAAGAAATATTATAATATTTTCCACTAAAATATTTAACTCCTCCTCATCTTTTCCTTTTGATGATTCATATATTGCATATGCTAAATTTTTGATTGTTATTGCCATAGAATTATTTATTTATTTTTTGTACAATTTTTTCATTAAAAGATTCATCAGGATTTAATTCCAATAATTTCTCAGTAGCTGTAACGACCAGAGAAACAATCTCATTTTTTGCTTCTTCTACCATTTTTACTTTTTCTGATTCAAGAACTTTTTTACCATTAACTATCATTATATCTACGTCTTGTTTGGTTGATTGTATAATTTGATTTTTATTAGCCTCAGCTTCCTTTTTTCCATCTTGAAAAATTTTATTAGCTTCTATTCGAGCCTTAGATAAAATAGAATCATATTCTTTTTGAGTTTTATCTAATAATTCAGCATTAGTTTTTGCATCATTAATTCCCTTCTCAATTCTTTCCGTGCGCTCATTCATTAATTTTTTGATAGGTTTAAGTGTCAAATAATATATAAAACCAATAACAACAACAAAATTAATAGTTTGAGCTAACAGGATTCTCCAGTCAATATGAAATGTTTGAATAAATGAATGCATAATGTATATATTAACGTATTTAAGAAACAATGAAATTAAAAAGTTTTCGCTCCTTATTCCTAGCCATTTTAATCAAAAGACAAATGACTAGATATAAATAGCCAAACTATGTAATTGAGAACGCTATAACCAACGCATAAATGGCAACTGCCTCAGCGAAAGCTAGAGCAATAAGCATAGGCACAAAAACTTTATTAGAAGCTTCAGGATTACGGCCAATAGCTTCCATTGCCTTTGCTCCTATCATGCCAATTCCAATACCTGGCCCAATGGCACCAAGTCCGATAGCTATTGCTTTTGCAAGTGTTGATATATCCATATTTTTTTTACTAATTAATTAATAATAATTGACCTTTTATCACAATAGAATTAATGCCCACTGATTAATTTACTTTCTTTTTTATGCTCTTCCTCTTCTTCCTCTTCTTCTAAACTAGCTATTGTGTAATAAACTAAAGTTAAGATAGCAAATATAAAGGCTTGAATGAGTCCAACAAAAATTTCAAGTAATAAAAAAGGTGTTGGTAATACATAAGCGATTATTGCTCCCATTGAGGCTAATAAAACTTCACCAGCAAAAACATTTCCAAAGAGACGGAAAGATAGTGAAGCAACTTTAGCAAATTCCCCTATAAACTCAATTAGTCCAACGATAAACATAATTGGAGCTACCATTAAAACCATTGGGTCTTTTCGAATCTTGGTAAAAATTTTGCCAAGACTTCTTAGATTAACATATTTATTGATAGTTTTCCATAGTCCAATTGAAGTAATGCCAAAAATATTAGCACCAACAACTGATAAAACAGCTAAAGCCAAGGTTCCATTTATATCAGCAGTACCACTACGAATAAATGGAATAAATACTTTACCATGTTCACTCATTTCAACAAAACCAAAACCTCCTAAAGGTAAAATACCTATCCAATTATTTAAGAGAACAATTATAAAGATACTAAAAACAATTGGGAAAGCTTGGTCAGTAATTTTACGATTATTTGTGACTTGGTCACACAATAATTCCGATTCCTCAATTATAATTTCAGATAAGTTTTGAATACCTTTGGGAATTTGTTTAATTTTGAATTTAATAATTATAGTAACAAAAATAATAATTACTACAACAATCCAGCTAGTAAACAAAGAATTTGTTACCGTAAAACTCCCGATATTAAAAATAGGTTCAGCAAAAAGGGTTGGATTATGGGATATTTCAGTTCTCATATTTTTAACAGCCAGAAAATTTCGATTATTAGCAACTTGAGAGATCATAAATTATTATTTTTTATCTTTAACTTCTTTCTCAACATTTTTCATATATTTTGAGAGATTTCTCCAGATTAAAATAATTGATATTAAAAAAGCGATTAAAGTTAACCCTAAAAATATCCAAGGTGTCGTATGATATTTATCATCAAGGTATTTACCTATATATAAAGCCAAAATAATAGGTATTACCGTTGAAGTAAATATCCTAAAAAATAAGGCTAATCCAGGTTCCCACCAAGGTTTTTTATTCTTTTTATTATCCATATCTTAAAACAAGACTTTAAAGTCAGCTATACTTTAACAAATAATTGCGATATTTTCAAGTTTTTGCTATATTAATCCAAGTGCTTTATATTCTAATGTGTAATTTATTTTATTATGATAGAATACTAATTAATTATATGTTTTCTTGCGTGTGTAGTTCAGGGGTAGAACGCTGTCCTGATAAGACAGAGGTCCTTGGTTCGATTCCAAGCACACGCACACTATAAAAATAAAATCCCTTACTCTTTTGAGTAAGGGATTTTATTTTTTAAGATTATTATCTTTGTTGACGAGGTTCCATAGGGCGAGCTTCGTTTACGGTAAGATTACGACCTTCGTAATCTTTTCCGTCATACATTGAGATAGCCTTTTCAGCATCAGCGTCGTTTTCCATTTCAACGAAGCCAAAACCTTTTGAGCGACCGGTCATTTTATCCATAATAATAGTTGCTGAGATAACTGGACCTACAGCTTCAAAATGAGTCTTAAGCTCATCATTAGTAGTCTGATAAGGAAGACCACCTACATATAATTTCTTTGCCATATATGACAATATGCTTGTAAAATTTTACTTTAGAAATACAATTTTACAAAAATTAACTTTCCGATTCGAATTCGGATTCCGATTTTTAAGTCGGAGATTTATAAATGTAATCGCATAAGCCGATTTTCATCTACATACCTCAATGTTTAACACATACGAAGAATGAAATAAATACCAAAACATAAGCAAACTACTATCGTCTAGCATAACATAAGTAAAGATAAATAACAATAGTTCGCATATATTATATAATTTTGTCAAATCCAGTTCTATTTAACGTTGTTTTTCTTCTTCTTGTAAAGCATTTATAATTTTATCTATATCCCCTTCCATTATTTTAGGGACATTAGACCATGATTGTTTGATGCGATGATCTGTTACTCTATCTTGTGGAAAGTTGTATGTTCTTATTTTTTCAGAACGGTCAGCTGTCCCAATTTGGTTCTTACGATTTTGAGAATATTTTTTTGCTTCTTCTTCATCTTTTTTTACCTGTAATTTTGAAGCTAAAATTATCATAGCTTTTTCTCTATTAGCCAATTGATTTCTTTCAGTAGTACAACGTACATCAATACCTGTTTCTTTATGAATTAGTCTAACGGCCGTTTCTACCTTATTCACATTCTGTCCCCCTGCCCCGCCCGATCTTGAATATTCAATATCTATATCATTAGGATTAATTATTATTTTTGTCTTCTTTTTTAAGGGTAATATTGCTACTGAAGCTGTAGAAGTATGGATTCGTCCATTTTTTTCTGTTGCAGGGATTCGTTGGACTCGATGAACGCCTGTCTCATGTCTTAAAAGTTTATAAGCATCTCTACCTTTTATTTCAAAGGAAGCCTCTTTATAACCTCCAATATCATTACTAGATTCGTTTATAGCTTTCCAAGTCCATTTTTTATTTTCTGTAAATCTTTCATACATTCGTGCTAATTCCCAAGCAAACAAAGAAGCTTCATCTCCTCCAGCTCCAGCTCTGACTTCTAATATAATTTCATTAGAGTATTCTTTGTCTTCTTCATCTTTTTTAAGAATTTCTTCTAACTGTTTTTCAATAATATTTTTTTGAAGATTAATATTTTTTAATTCTTCGTTAACTAAATCATACATAGACTTGTCTTGTTCTAATATTTCATTAACTTTTTTTTCCTCATTACAAAGACGCTCATATTCTTCAACAAAATAATTAGTCTTTTTATCCTTTTTTAATTGTTCTAAATTTAAAGTCATATTAGATATTTAAATTATAACAAATAAAAAACACAAAATATATTCTTTGTTGTTTGTTTAACTTAATTTACAAACTCCCATTAAAAATAACATTTTGTGTTTTTTATTTATTTTTTAAGTTTTTTTGATGCAGCTACTCTTTTTTTGAAACGATCCACGCGACCAGCTGTATCAAGAATTTTTTTATTACCAGTATAAAATGGATGACAGGCACTACAGACCTCAACTTTAATTTCATCCATCACCGAACCAACTACAAAACTTGCCCCACAAGCGCAAGTCACTTTTGCTTTATTATTATATTTTGGATGTATATCTTTTTTCATAAGTAATTTGTATCTTATCACACCTCTTTAATATTGGCAAATAAATGCGCAAGAACCGTTCTTGCGCATTTCAATGAAATCACTATTTTTTAGTTACTCCATATTTCTTTAAATAATTAATATCACTTTGTATTTTATCTCTCAAACTTATAACTCTTCTAGAATATGAACAATTTGAACCTCCAGAACCATAATATCTGCAAGCTGCTTTTTTCTGTGCGCTAGTACTAGTTCCTTTTGCTCCTAGGTCTGTTAGATAAAGAGATGAAGCGATAAAAGCATCTTTTGCCGACCATGGATTTGCAGGTTTTGAGCCAGTGATAGCAGAAACTCTTTTTTCAAACAATTTCCAAGTTGAGGGAATAAATTGTGCTGGCCCCATAGCTCCTCCATAGCCTTTTATCCCAGCAATAGGGCAAGAGACAACAGTTTTGAAAGCATTAAACCCTAAACTATTAGTGATTTCTAAGAATGGTGGCACATCACGTTTAACATTCATAAGATTAGGCCATATTTTTCCAGTACTACTGATTCCCCTTCCTGTTGAGGAATTCGTCAAATAACATTTACCTACATTTGCCCCAAGTCTGCTCTCTTGAGTTAAAATGGCCAATAAGAAAGCAGGATCTATTCCTGTTCTAGCTTGAGCATCTTCAGCATAAGATAAAGCAAGAGCAAATTTTATAGGAGATGAACCACCTGCTAATTGGAAAAGTCTAGCCTTTATATCCCTTGCCCTTTTTTGCCTATCTATTATTATATTTTGATACTTAGATTCTTTTTGTTTTGATGTAATTAAAAGCTGTTTTTTATTAGATTCATTCACAGATACCTTTTTTTGATCTCTCTCTAAGGCTGTCTTAACATTAAGTTCAACATTTTTTTGTTTTTGTAAATCTATTTTCTGATATTCTGCTTTCGTTTTTATTCCCCTTATGCTATCTATAGAAACTCTTATCTCTTGTTTAATAGAATCATAGGCTTCTAAATCACTATAAAAACTAGACAGAGTATTGTTAGAAAATAATAAATCTATCAAATTTTCATTATCTATTTCATTTGTGTTACGAAGTAACTGAGCTAACGATTTTTTTTTATTTTCTATTTTTTGAGATAAAGTTTCTATTGTAGATATTTTATAATTTATTGATGATTTCAATCTATCTATTGCAGATATACTAGACCTAATTTTTAGATTAAGTGTTCTTATTTGACCTGTGAGATAATTAAGATCTCCCTTTATAGTTCCTGTTTGTTTTTGTTGAGAACTTAATTGTTGTTTATAAACTGCTACTTGAGCTAATAATATATTTAATTCATTCTGGCAGTATTGTCTTTGAGCTTTAGTAGAACTACTATTTAAATCTGTAACACAATTAAATGACGAAGAAACTTTGGGAATTCCTACTAACACTAAAAGCAAAACGACAAAAAATATAAAAATACTTCTTTTCATATTATTTTATTGTATCATATTTTATTATTTTTATATTATAACTATGTGGTAGTAACTTCAGCTTTTGTTCCTTCTGTTTCTTCATCTTTTTCTTCATCTTTTTTACCTTTTTTATCAACTTCAATAGAAGATAAATCAACTGGAGCTTCTTCCTTTTCTTCTATTTCTTCTTCTTTAATTGGGGCTATAATAGCAACTACTTCATCTTCATCTGTTAACATTTTAACTCCACTGGGTAAAGATATATTTTTTGCATGAATCTGAAAATCTAATTCAATTAAAGGAGAAAGATCTACAATTATTTGGCTAGGAATATTTCCAGGCAAAGCTTCAACTTCAAATTCATGAAGAACTTTAATAAGAACACCGAGACCATCTTTTTCAGCTGGAGCTGTACCTTCAAATTTAATAGGAACACTAACTTCAATTAGTTTATTCATATCAACAACAAGAAAATCTATATGAACTAGTGATTCACTAACAGGATGAACTTGTATTTCATGAATTAAAACATTGAATTTCTTTTTAGTTTTTAGTTTTTGATCTTCTATTTCAAGAATGATTGTGCCAGTTTCTCCAGCAATTTTATATATTTTTTCAAAAGCGATATTTGAAACGTAGATAATTGTATTTTCCACTTGAGCGCCATAGACAACAGCTGGTACCATACCGTTATTTCGTATATCTACAAGCTTGTCTGACTTACTTCGCTTTGTTGCGGTTAGTGTATTCATAGGCTGGATGATAACACTATAAATGCTTGTTTGCAAGCATTTATAGTGAAAGGTAGCAAGAACGGTTCTTGCTACCTTTAGGAAAATAAAATGTTTTACAAATTATTGAATAGTCTTAATCGTTGTTCTACAACTTTTTCTACGGCTTCAACTGCTCCTTCTAAAAATCTATAAGGAGCTACCTCATTGGGATTTTCTGCTAGTGATTTCTTAAGTGCTTCCTTATATGCAACGCGAATTTCTGTATTTATATGAATTATAGAGATTCCAGCTTCAATTGCTTTTTTAAAATCTTCATCAGAGATTCCTGAACCACCATGTAAAACGAGTGGAACACCACAAGTTTCTCTAATTTTTTTTATCCTTTCTATGTCCAATTTTGGATTTCCTCCTTTTACCATTCCATGAATATTTCCAACCGAAGGAGCAAGTAAGTCTATTCCAGTTTGTTCTACAAAATATTTTGCATCTTCTGATTTTGTCATTGTCTTTTCACTTACTCCTTCAGGAATTTCATCTAATAATTTTGAAGATTTACCTATGAAACCAAGTTCTGCTTCTATTAAAATATCTCTATCTTCTTTTTTACTTAATTCTTTTGCATATTCAACACATTTTTTTGTCAGAACGATATTCTCTTCCAGTGATAATGTGACTGCATCAATAATGGCTGAGTTGTATCCAGCATCAAGAGCATTTTTAACTCTTTCAAAACTATAATGATGATCAGCGTTTAAGAAGATAGGAAAATTATTCTTTTCGCGCATCTCTTTGACTAAAGCTGAGATTTCATCTTTACCAACAAATTTCTCTTCCCCTTCTGAAACTCCTATAATAATTGGAATATTTTCTCCTGTTTCTATTGATAATTTTTTGACAGCATTATAAATACCATGTAAAGCTTCTAAATTAGAAACATTAAAATGTCCAATAGCTACTTTCTTATTACTTGCTTCTTTTATATATTCTCTTAAATTTTTCATTTTACTATTATATCACAAATAATATGATATAATAGTAACTATGAGTAAAGAAATTGATTTTTTAGCTGTCGGTGATATAGTCACTGAACCTTTTATAAAGATTATAGATGCGAAAGTGACTTGTGATTTGAATAAAGAACATTGTATGATTTCTCTTCGCTTTGGAGATAAGATACCCTACGAATCAGCAGAAGTTTTTAGGGCTGTCGGGAATAGTCCTAACGCTGCCGTTTCTGCTGCCAGACTTGGTCTTAATTCTTATTTAATTTCATATCTTGGAGAAGATAATATAGGTAAAGAAAATGCTGCCTCGTTAGTTAGTAATAATGTTAATATTGATTATATGGAAATAGTTCCTGGAATGACTTCCAATCAACATTTTGTGCTTTGGTATGATACAGAAAGAACTATTTTAGTTAAACATAATGAATATCCATATTCTTTCCCCATGGACTTACCAGAACCTAAATGGATATATCTTTCTTCCTTGGCTAAAAATTCAATTGAATATCATCATCAAATAGAAAAATATCTAACAGAACACCCTAAAGTAAAATTAGCATTTCAGCCTGGAACTTTTCAGATAATGCTTGGAGCAGAAGCATTGAAAAATATTTACAAAAGGAGTGAACTTTTTCTTAGTAATAAAGAAGAAGCTCAAAGAATTCTTAATACTGAAGAAGATGATATTGTTAAACTTATGAGTATGATGAGAGGTCTTGGTCCTAAAATAGCTGTTATAACTGACGGTATGAACGGGGCTTATGCAAGTGATGGAGTTGATGCTTGGTTTATGCCCGTCTACTTACATAATCCATATGAGAGGACAGGAGCTGGAGATGCTTTTGGTTCAACTTTTTTATCAGCCCTAATTTTAGGAAAAACTATTCCCGAAGCTTTAACTTGGGGGCCGATTAATGCTATGTCTGTAGTTCAGAAAGTTGGGGCTCAAGCTGGACTTTTGTCTCGAGAGAAATTAGAAGAAATTTTGAAAAGTGCTCCTGAGAACTATAAACCTAGTAAATTAAATTAAAAATTAAAAAACGAACAGGACACTAAATGAAAAACCTATCTTGTTAGATAGATTTTTTATTTAGTGTCTCTATAATAGTTTCTATTATAGACGATGTATCTATTTTATAATGTTTATAAAGTTCTTCAGCTGTGCCAGATTGACCAAATTCATCTTTTACTCCTACAAAGTTAATAAGAGTCGGATAATTTTCTGCTAAACATTCAGCAACTGCACTACCTATTCCTCCAATGATTTGATGATCTTCCACAGTTACTATTGCTTTCGTTTCTTTAGCTAAAGAAATTATAGCTTCTTTATCAAGCGGTTTAATTGTAGAAAGATTCATGACTTTTATTTTAAGACCCTTTTCTTTTTCTAAGAATTTAGCAGCCATTAAAGTATCATAAATAATTGGACCGGTAGCGATAATTCCAATTTGAGCTAAACCTATTTCAGGAACAAATAAGATATTAGCTTTACCTATTTCAAACGGAGTGTCATCTGTAGTAATTATTGGAGTTTTTAATCGCGTTAATCTCAAATATGTTGCCTCTGGTGTTTTAGATATGGCAATGGTTGATTTCTTGGCTTCTATAAAATCACACGGGGAAATAACAACCATATTAGGTAAAACACGAGTTAGGGCTATGTCTTCCAAAGCTTGATGACTTCCTCCGTCAGCTCCAACTGAAAGTCCTGCATGTGTACTAGCTATTTTAACTGGGCGATTGTTATAACAGATAGTTGTTCTAATTTGTTCCCAGTTTCGACCTGGGCTAAAAATAGCAAAAGAAGAAATGAATGGAATTTTACCCATTGCTGCCATTCCAGAAGCAACACTAGCTAGATTTTGTTCAGCCACTCCAACTTCTATAAATCTTTCAGGAAATTTTTCAGCGAAAAGATTCATCCTAGTTGATTCGCTTAAATCAGCGCAAAGTCCAACAATATTTTTATTTTGTATACCAGCCTGAAGTAGCCCATTGCCAAATCCTTGGCGAGTAGATTTATTGACAACATCGCCATTAAAAATTTTGGGGTTTAATTTTAGTTTTTGATTAAGCATAAATTAAAAATTATTATCTAATTCTAATAAAGCTTCTTCAGCTTGTTTTTTATTGGGGACTACTCCATGCCAATAATAATTATTTTCAAAAATAGAAACTCCGCAACCTGGAATTGTATGAGCTATTATGACAGATGGTTTATCTTTTTTTTCTTTAGCTATTTGAATTGCATTATTGATTTCTTTAAAATTATGCCCATCTACTTCTTGAACATCCCAATTAAAGGAACTCCATTTATGCATGATATTATTAAGGGGCATAATATCTTCAGTAAAACCGCCTATCTGGATATTATTACGATCAATAATGACTATTAAATTATCTAATTTATTTTTACCAGCTAACATAATTGCTTCCCATACCTGACCTTCGTCAAGTTCTCCATCACTCATTAAACAATAAATTGTTTTAGTTGAATCTTTATCCATTTTTAATGATAAAGCCATTCCAATAGCCTGAGAAAGGCCCGAACCAAGTGGGCCAGAAGAAGTTTCTAAAAATGGTAAGAATTTACGATGAGGATGACCTTGTAAACGCGAACCGAATTTCCTTAAAGTTAACAATTCATTGATTGGGAAATATCCCGAATGAGCCATTGTTGCATATAAAACTGGACAAATATGGCCATTTGAAAGAACTAACCTATCTCTTTCTGGCCATTCTGGTTTTTTAGGATTATGTATAAGTATATGAAAGTAAAGTAAAGTAAAAATATCAGCCATACCAAGTGATCCGGCTGTATGTCCCGAACCAGCTTCAAAGAGCATTCTGATAATACTTTTACGAATTTCTCTTGCTTCAATTTTTAGCTTTTTGATTTTTTCTTCAGTTAACGGTTGCATGTTTATATTCTATCAAAATAAAAATTAGAAAACTATAATAATCTAAAAAATTCAATTGAATCTTGTAAATTATAACTTTCATTCAGAGCAGATCCAATAACTAAACGATTAGCTCCAGCTTCAACTAAAGCTTTAGCTGTACTTTTATTAACACTTCCATCTACACTGATGACTAATTTCGGATATTTTTGACGAAGAGAAGAAATTTGTTGTAAAACTCTTTCATCAAATTTTTGACCCTGAAAACCTATTTTTTCAATACCCATACATTGAACAAAATCAATATTCGGGATAAATAATTTTAGATCATCTATTGGAGTAGTTGTATTTAAGGCTATACCAATTTTAACATTTTCTCTGACATACATATCAATACCTTCTAAAAATTCCTTAAATATATCTTTATTATCCTCTGCTTCAATATGAAAAATTATTCTTTCAGCTCCAAGCCTTAGAAAAAAATCAAATTGTTCATGCCCATTTTTTACCATTAAATCAAATTCAAAATTTATTTTATCCCAATATGGCATCCCCTCTTCTTCGTTTATAATATCAGTAATACTTTTTTCATCATCCGTATGCATAGGCCAAGAAATAGGTGCAACGAATTTACCATCACAAATATCTATCTGAACTATAGGAGTTGCACTTATGTAGTGCGAAAGTTTATTATTTAATTCTTTGAAATTTTCAGCAATTATTGCTGGTATTATTTCTGTCATAGTTAAATATTTTATATTTCTGATTCTATTTTATTGATTCTTCTAATATGTCGTTCTTCATTTGAGAATGGAGTTTCAATGAAAATTTTAACAGCTTCTTTTGCTTCATCTTCTTTTATAAATCTAGCACCTAAAGATAAGATATTGGCATTATTATGTTCTCTAGATAATTCAACAATTTTGAAATTACCGCCATAATAAACTACAGCTCTTATTCCTTTTATTTTGTTAGCAGAGATAGCTTCACCTTGTCCAGAACCACCTAAAATTATCCCCATATCATTTTCATTTTGAGACACTTCTTTAGAAACTGGTACTATAAAATCTGGATAATCATCATCTTCATTTAAAGAAAAAGCCCCCTTATCTATTACTTCTAATTTAAGATCATCACCGATATATTTTTTAAGCTTTTCTTTCAATTCATATCCAGCATGATCAGATCCAATATAGATTTTTGTAATTGTAATCATACTCATAGATTATGACTCTTGAATTTAGAATTCTTATTTTATAGATTGACCTGTTTTAATAACATGATCTACTAGAGTATAAGTATATCCCATTTCATTATCATACCAACCAAGAACTTTAACTAAGTTACCGTCTACTACACGTGTCATTTCCAAATCGGCAATAGAAGCATGGCTTTCTCCTAATATGTCAGATGAGACTAAATGATCTTCCGTCACGCTAAATAATTTCTCCCATCGCGGATCTTTAGCTGCTTTTTTTAATATGTCATTTATTTCCTCTTTAGTTGTATTCTTTTTTGCAACAAATGTAATATCAACAATTGATCCGGCAATAACTGGAACTCTAAGAGAAATACCATCAAATAATCCTTTCAATTCAGGAAAAGCTTTTGTCACAGCAATAGCAGCTCCGGTTGATGCAGGTATTATATTTTGTGCTGCAGCTCTACCAGCACGAAGATTTTTTTTGCTTGGTCCATCTATAAGTGATTGAGAAGCAGTATAACCGTGAACAGTATTAAGAATAGCTTTTTCTATCCCAATAGATTCATGTAAGATTGCAATTAGTGGACTAGATGCATTAGTTGTACATGATCCATTAGAAGTGATATCACAAGTGCCAAATTTATTTTCATTGACTCCAAGTAATATTGTTTCCCCGTCGGTTTCGCTTTCACCTTTAGCTGGAGCTGAAATTACAACTTTTTTAGCACCTTGTTTTAAGTGAAAATTGGCTTTATCGTAAGAAGTAAATAATCCTGTTGATTCAATCACAACATCAACCTCAAATTCTTTCCATGGAAGTTTTGTTGTATCTCTTTCTGAAATGAATTTAATTTTTTTACCATCAATTATTAAATTGTCTGATGTTGTTTCTACTTTATGCTTCCAATCATGATAAACTGTATCATGGCGAAGTAAATAGGAAAAATCCTCAATTGAACCAAGATCATTGATTGCCACTATTTCAATCTCAGGTCTATCCCAAGCAATTTTTAAAAATGCACGACCTATCCTACCAAAACCATTTATAGCTACTTTAATTGTTTTATCCATAATAATATATTGATTAATTAATAATAAATAATTTTAACTTAATAATTCTTTTAATAATTTTTGAATTAACATCGGGTCAGCACTACCTTTTGTTTCTTTCATGATTTTACCAACCAATGACATTATAACATTTTCTTTACCAGCTTCATAAATTTTTACTATTTCTGGATTTTCTTGAATTGTTTTCTGGACAATCTTTTTTAGTTTACTCTTATCGTGATTCTGAATCAAATTTTTACTTACAGCGTATTCTCTTATTGTTTGACCATTTCCAAATAATTTCATATCAGTATTAATTATATCTTTAGCGGCCCTAGAACTTAATTCTTTATCAAAAACCATTTTAATTACATCTATGAAAGAATTTGGTTTAATAAAATCATTAACTTTTCTTCCTGAGCCGATTAAATCATTTGAAATAAAATTTGAAGATATTTGGACCAACTCCTTATTAGGTAATAAACTGGAGGCAATTTTTTCAAAATATGTAGCCAATTCTTGATTAATTATATAACTTTCAATATCTTCGTCTTTAATCCCGTAATCTTTTTTATAGCGAGTCCTTTTATCTTTTGGAAGTTCTGGTAATTCATTTCTCATTTTTTCAATATCAAAAATTTTACTCAAATATAATTTAGGTAAATCTGGATCTGGGAAGTAACGATAATCATTAGCATTTTCTTTTGACCTTTGAGAAAAAGTGGATTGTTTGACTTCATCCCATCCACGAGTTTCTTGTACGATTTCTTTTCCTTTCCCCTGTTCTAATAAATTAGTCATTCTCTTTATTTCATATTCTGCTGCACGTTCCATTGCTCTGAAGGAATTTATATTTTTCACTTCTACTTTAGTTCCCATTTCCTTAAGATCGTCTGAAATTGAGATGTTAAGCTCTACTCTCATCTGACCTTTTTCCATATTTGCTTCAGATACTTCTAAATACCGAAGTAATATCTGTAATTCACGACCAAAATCCCCTGCTTCTTTACTACTATGTATTACAGGTTCCGTCACCAATTCCATTAGAGGAATACCAGAACGATTAAAATCTACTAAAGAATAACCGCTTTTATTAGAAGAGCCATTTTTATGATGTTTACTCGTTGCAGTATCTTCTTCTAGATGAACTCGGGTAATTTTAATTCCATTTAATTCACCGCCAGATACAATTGGAAATTTGTATTGTGTAATTTGATAAGCTTTAGGTATGTCTGGATAAAAATAATTTTTTCTATCAAATTCTGTAAAATCTGCAATTTCAGCTCCTAAGGCTAGCCCAACTTTAATTACATTTTCAACTGCTTTTTTATTTATAACAGGTAATGTTCCAGGATGGGCAAGACAAATCGGGCATATATTTGTATTGGGATTTTTTTCATCTGAATCATTAATACAATCGCAAAACATTTTTGATTGAGTCTTAAGTTCAGCATGAATTTCTAACCCAATTGTTGTATAATATTGTTTAGACATGAAACAAGTATAACAAAAGTTGTAAATTTTTGAAAATTATGTAATTATCTAAATTAGGTTATTAGAAAATTATATTAAAATATAAAATATTTTTAAATTGCCCGAGTGGCGGAACTGGTATACGCGCACGACTTAAAATCGTGTCTCGCAAGGGATGTGGGTTCGATTCCCACCTCGGGCACTAGAATAAAAATCTAAAAATCATCCAGCTTCTAACAACCCAAGGTAGCAAGAACGGTTCTTGCTACCTT
>CAYNYY010000003.1:0-50403 GCA_964401625.1 uncultured Candidatus Saccharibacteria bacterium | reverse complement strand
ACCCAAGGTAGCAAGAACGGTTCTTGCTACCTTCTATTTTTTAGGGATAAAAACAGTAACTAGGAAAATTAAAGCTCCGAAAACAATAATAGCAGGTCCAATTGGTAGATTATAGATAGGAGCCAAAAGGATTCCAGCGATTGTAGGAACAATTCCAAAAATGATTGCCCATAATTTATATGATGATAAATTATTACTAACATTTCTAGCAGAGGCGGCAGGAATTGCTATTAAAGCTGCAGTTATTAATCCTCCAACCAAATACACCCCCAATCCAACTATTACAGCAATACTTAATAAATATAAAAAATTATATAAACTAATATTCGCTCCTTCTATTTGAGCTATATCTTCGTGAATATTCAATAACATTATTTTTTTATAAGTAGATTTTATTAAGAAAAATACAAGAGTGCTCAAAAAAATAACCACTAGTGTTTCTGGTAAACTTATTGTATTTATACTTCCAACGAAAGCTTTCTCGGCTTTATCAATTGGTAGTATGAGTAAAGCCGAACCAAGCCCGAAGGCAAAAATGATGGCCGCTAGATTTTCCATCGGTAATTTTGTTTTTCGTTCTAAAAGCCAAATTAAAATTACGCCGACAATAACAAAAGGGAAAACTCCGATAAATATCTCAAATCCATATAAGATTGCTAAGGCTATTCCTGGTAAGGCTAAGTGAGCTAAAGGTCCAGCTATAATTGACATCTTTTTGGAAAGCATTAATGTTCCCAAATAAGCTGCAATTCCACTGATGAGGATACCACTTATAAGACTTAATATTACTTGACTAGTCATAATATAATTTATTTATTATGTTCATAAAATTTAATATTTCTCCCAAATATATTTTTAAGCATTTCAGAATTCAAAATTTCTTTAGGATGACCAAAACAAGTATGCTTCTCACGACTTAAACATAAAACATTTGTTGAGTGGATATAAACGATATTTAAATCATGGGTAACTATAAAAATAGTCAGTTTACGTTTTTTTTGGATTTGTTCTAGAAGTGAATAAATAGTATCTTCCCCACCAATATCTATTCCTGTTATTGGTTCGTCAAGTAAAATTACTTCTGGACGAGAAATTAAAACCCAAGCCACAAGCATTCTTTGAAATTGTCCACTAGAAAGAACTCCTGTTTTTTTTAATAGAATATCTTTTGGTAATCCAACTAATTCCAGAAATTTAATTATTGATTCAACTGTAGGTGAAGAATTTTTTAACATAAAAAAATCTTGAACTGTTAATGGTAACCCTTTGGTCATAATTTGGTTTAAGCCTTGGGGAAGATAACCAATTTTAGGTTTTCGGTGCCAAATGATTTCCCCTGTATAAGGCAATAAACCTAAAAGAGCTTTAATGAGAACACTTTTCCCTATACCATTCTGTCCTAAGATTGTCAATATCTCCCCTTCTTTTACCTTGAAAGAGATATTTTCTAGGATAATATTTTCTTCTAATTTAACAGTAAGATTTTTTACTTCTAAAAGTAAATTGTTCATTATTTTATTTTAATTAATTTTTTTAAACGAGTTAACAATCGGAGTCGGATTTGTATTGTTGAAATTAGGTAACTTAAAATTCAATCCATCTTTCTTTATTTTATTTATACCTTTATCAACTAATGAATTAAATAATTTATCCCAACTATTTGTTAATGGTTTAGATAAATAATTATCCCAGATATTTACGCTCTGATATTTTATATAAGAAATATTCTTTTGAAATCGAGGGGAATTTATAGCAGAAGGAATATCAACTTTAAACAGTAATAAGAAAATAATTATCAAAACAAATAAACCCCCTAAGTGAATATGTAATCTTGATCTATGTTCATTATCACTCATATAATTATTATATCATCATTTATAGTAAAAAACATTATTTTATCATATTAGTTGTAATTTTTGGTAAATATAATGCTGGATTAAGATAGGCATTAATAGGAGCTATCGGCATAATAAAAGATTTACCATTACAAGTAAGACTTGGTACTTTTTCTACTTTAACACCACTTGAAGCATAAACAGTCACATGAAGATGTGGACCAGTTACATGACCAGTACTTCCTGATAAGCCTACAATATCCCCTGTTTTAACTATCTGTCCTGCTCTAGCTGAAATTACAGATAAATGTCCAAATGTGCTAGAAAGGCCATTATTATATTTAATGAGAACCCATTTTCCGAAAGATGCACCCTTACAATAAATATCAGTATTACCTGTATCAACAACGGTTCCACTAGCCATAGCCATCACTTTTGTCCCAACTGAAGCTCTAAAATCTATACCACTATGTGAGCCAGATCTATATAAACGTCCCGATGATGAAGTTACTCCAAATAATTGAGTTACCAAAATATTCTTCAATGGCCATGATAAGACTTCTGAACCTTTGGCTGGAAGTGAATTGGGGTTTAAGATAAATTTTAATTGGACCTCGTAATCAAAAAGATTTTTTTCAAAAGTATCTCGTTTTCTAATTTGTTCTGCTAATAATCTTTTATAAACAACTTCTTTATTTTTTGTTGCACTTAAAATTTTATTCTTTGTTTTTTGGGTAAATTCAACTGCTTGTTGTTGTAAATTTAGATTTTGTTTCAAAGAATCTAGATTTTGTTGTTCGCTCACTTTTTGAGTTTTAGATGAAATAAGTGTATTTTTTTGATTTTTTACCTTAGTTATATATTGGATAATTTTTTCATTGACAGAAATTATGTTGTTATATTCATTACTGAAATCAGATATATTATTTTGAGATAATAATTTTTCCATTAAAGAATTACTATCGTTAATATAAATATCAAATATCATTTTACTTAATACTCTTTTTGAATTTTTGATAGATTGTTGCTGAGTATTTATATTAAGATTTAAATTTTTAATAATTAGACTAATTGCTGTCATTTTTCTTTGGGTTTGTTCTTTTTGTTTCATTAACTTATTTCTAGTTAAAGTTAAATTCTTTATTACTCTAGCTAAAGTTGTCTTTTTTTTGCCATTTTTAGAAATTTGCTGTTGGTATTTTTGGATTTGAATATTCAAATTCTTTACTTGAATATTTATGTCATAAATTTGTTGTTGGATATCACTAGCTGTAGAAGCAAATATCTTATTATTTGGTAAAATAAAAATAGAACATATAATTAAAACAATTATAAGTATTAATTTTTTCATTTGTGTTTTAATTATACTATATTTTAGATAGTATTTGAATTGCCTGATTTAATCTACTTATTGTTTCATCTTGTCCTAAAATTTCAGCTAAAACAAAAGGGTCTGGAGATTTATTTTTTCCAGATAAAGCATAGCGTATTGGCCAAAGTAAATTACCCCTTCCAACTTCATCAGAATAATTCCATAAACTATTTTTGATATTTTCTTTTGTAAAAACTTTAGTTGGTATCTTTTTTAAAAGTAAAATAGCTTTAGTTAAATATCTGATTAAATCAGAATCAGTTTTTTGCTCAGTTATTTTAGAGGATTTAAAAAATAGCTTGTCTTTGTCTATGATAGGTTTTTCAAAAAAATATGTTAGTTCACCCATTTCAGCCATTTTTATAATATCTTTACCATTAGATATTCTTTCTAATATTAAAGGAGTTATTTTAGTAATCATTTCTCTATAGTTACCTATTTTTTTAATAGTTTCAGGGATATAATTGTTTATATATTTATATTTTTCTTTATTTGGAAGTAATTTTATATATTTCTTATTCATCCAATCTAATTTTTCTTCATTAAACCTTCCGCCACTGTGTTGGATTTTTTTTATATCAAAATATTTTATGAATTCTTCTTTACTAAACAATTCTTTATCATTACCTGGATTCCAACCAATCAATATAAGAAAATTTAACATAGCTTCTGGTAAATAGCCTTCTTTTTTATATTGGAGAATATCTTTTGCGTCATCACGTTTACTTAATTTTTTATTACCATTATCAGCCATTATGGGAGGTAATGTTATAAATAATGGTGGTTTTATTTCTAGTGCTTCGTATAGAGATAAAAATTTTGGCGTAGATGAAATAAACTCCTGACCTCGCATAACATGAGTTACTCCCATCTCTATATCATCTATTATATGAGCAAAATTATATGTTGGATAACCATCACTTTTCATTATGATAAAATCATCTAAAGCTTCTTCTCCAGCTTTTAGTTTACCTCTAACTTCATCTATCCATTCATATGTTTTTATGATTGGCACCTTAAATCGTAATGGTTTTGATTTATCCCAGGCTGGTGGATTTTTGGGTCTATATTTACGATATAAAAAAGGTTTTTTTTCTTTCTTTGATTGTTCTCTTAATAAGTCAATTTCATCTTTGCTGTATGGGTCAGCATAAGCCAATCCTTTATCTATCAAAATTTGAGCATATTTCTTATATATATTTAATCTTTTAGATTGAATATAAGGTTTATGTGGACCGCCGATATTCGGACCTTCATCCCAATTTATTCCAAGCCATTTAAGTGATTTTATTATATGAGGCGTAGCTTCTTTTATTTCTCGTTGTTTATCTGTATCTTCTATTCTTAAAATAAAAATACCGTTATTTTGTTTAGCATAAGCCCATGCATAAAGAGCAGTTCGGACACCACCAATATGCATAAAACCAGTTGGGCTTGGGGCAAAACGAGTTATGACTTTTTTGTTAGAAATTTCCATATTAAGATTTCAAATGAGAAAGAGCGATCTTGATTATTTCTAAAGCTATTTCTTTAGAAGCATCTGGTCTAGTAAATACTAATGCTCCATTTTTCATCTCAGTAAGTTTATTTTTATCGGTCATTAATTTGTCAATTTCTTCTATTAAAATATGAGGAGTCAAATTACTTTCCTCAATGACTTCACAAGCTTTAGTTCTAGCATAATTATATGCATTTTCTCTTTGATGATTACCATTTGAATTTGTAATTGGAATAATTATTGAAGGTATTCCCCAAGAAGCTATTTCAAAAATAGTTGATCCAGCACGAGAAATTACTAAATCAGCTATACCAGTTGCCATTCTTATATCAAGATCATTCAAATAAGATACTGGTTTATAATGATTTATATTTGGACTATCATCTATTAATAATTTAGAACGAGATTCAATATCTTCTAAATTTCTTATTCCAGTTTGATGAATTATTTGATAACGTGCAAGTAGATCTGGTAAAATATCAACAATTACATTATTAATAATCTGAGCTCCTTGTGATCCTCCCATAACTAATATAACAGGTAAATTATCATTAAATTTAAAAAAATCTTTAGCTCCGTTAGGATTAGGATGTAATATACTTTCACGAATAGGTTGTCCAGTGAGAGCAGTTTTATCTTTGGGTAAAAAATTGATTGCCTCTGGCCATGATACAGCAATTCTTTTAGCGAATTTAGCTGTCCAAATATTAACTTTTCCAGGATATGAATCTGATTCGTGAATTACAACTGGGATACCTAAAATTCTTGCTGCAAAAACAGCTGGAAATGCAGAATAACCTCCTTTTGAAACAACAACATCAGGAAAAATAAAAAACATATTGAGTAATCCAAAAAATAAGCCTGTACCTGTTGAGAAAATATCAAAGAAATTTTTTATTGATGGATATGAGCGCCTTTTACCTGCTGGAATCTGAACAAATTTAATATTATTTTCAAAAAGTATTCTTTTATCGTAAGCAGAATTTGACATAAAATAAAGTTTTAAGTCAATAATTTTCTGTTCATCGGTAATTTCAATAAGTTTTTCAGCTATAGCTATTAGAGGATAAAAGTGTCCACCCGTTCCTCCGCCTGTAAGTAATATTTTCATATATGTTTATATTATAACTTATCTAGCTATAATTTTCTAGTATTTTTTTTCTGATTTTTAGATATATTCAAAATAATTCCTACCATTACCAGAGACAAAAATAGAGATGTACCGCCATGACTAATAAATACTAGAGGAACACCTGTTAATGGAAAAACTCCAATGATGGAAGCTATATTCATGAAAGATTGGGCTGTAATGATCGTGACAAAACCAATAACTAATAATTTACTAAATGAGTCTGGTGAATAATAAGCAATTCTATAACCACGAAAAATAAAAGTTACATATAAGATTATCAGAATTATTCCACCGAGAAAACCTAACTCTTCACCTATAACAGCAAAAATTGAATCTCCTTGTGGCTCAGGTAAATAATTAAATTTCTGAATACTCTGTCCAAGTCCCCTTCCAAATATTCCACCTGAACCAATAGCTATTAATGATTGCTGAATTTGGTAAGAGGTTCCCCTCCCGTTTTGATTAGGATTGAAAAATGTATTAATACGATTCATTAAATATGGTTTAAATGAAGCTAAAATACCAAATCCAATTAAAATAACAAAAATAAATCCAATTATTTTCTTCCAAGAAACTCCAGATACAAATAACATTGCAAGTGCTGTAATAGTTATCAAAATAATGTTTTTCGTGTCTGGCTGTTCCAGAAGAATGATAGAAATTAATCCTAATAAAATGATAAGAGGTAAAAAACTAAAACGAAATTTATGAATCCTATTTTTAGCTAAAGATAATAGGGCTGCGAAATACATTATGAATGCTATTTTCAAGAACTCTACAGGTTGTAGAGAAATTCTCCAAATTTCAATCCAGCGTTTTGCACCACCATGAGAAACCCCAATATGAGGAATAAAAACAAGCAAAGTTAATATCACAGAAATTATAAAAAAAACTAAAGAATAACTCCTCCAAAATTTATATGATATTCTTGAGCAAAAATAAAGGGCTATAAGACCACCCAAAAGTCCAAAAACAAATTGATTAAAAATGACCGCATAGAATTTAGCTTCATTTCTAGCTAATATTCCAAGTGAAGCGGAAGTGAAAACTATTATTCCAAAAATAACAAGAGTAATAACTATCCAAAAAAAAGTTTTATCAATTTTTCTTTTAACCATTTTTTATAATTAACTGATAAGTGAAATAATTACTCCAATAATTGCGGTTATAGAACCTGCGACCCAATAACGCATAGTTACTTTATATTTCGGCCAACCCAAAGCTTCAAAATGATGATGCAGAGGTGCATAAAGAAATACTTTTGGAATATTAAAATATTTCTTAGCTGACATTTGAATGATATTTGAGAGTGAAGTAATAAAAAGAGGAAAGGCTATAATTGGTAATAATAAAACAGTATTAGTTAAGAAGGCCATTACCGCCAAGGTTACAGTTAAACCTATCATTCCAGTTTCCCCCATATAAAATCTTGCCGGAGGAATATTAAACCACAAAAATGCTAATATTCCTCCAGTAATAACAGCACTGAAGGTTGCTAAATCCATTTGATTATGGAAGAAAGCTATTAAAGTATAGCTAGCAAAAATTGAAGCTAACACACCTCCTGATAATCCATCTATTCCGTCAATGACACTGGAAGACCAAACTCCTAGCATTATAAAAATAAAGAATGGTATGAATAGATACCCCAAATTAATGAAACCATACCAAGGAATATAAAGATCAGAAATTCCTAGTTTTGCGAAGAACCACCAGCCGATGATTAATCCTAAAAATAGAATTATTGAAATTTTTATATAACGGAGAATAATCGGGTCAGTTAACCATTTACCTTTGCCAAAAATTTGTAGAAAATCATCTCCTAGTCCAATGAGAGACGCTACAATAAGAGTGAAAAGAGGCAATATTGTTTGATTACGACTAATAAAATACAATTTATTAGTCAAACTATTATGAAAGAAAAAATTTATCAAAAAAACTATAAATATTGTAAAAAGAACTGAAATCCATATTATCATACCTCCAGTTCTTGGAGTAGATAATTCTTCTGCTTCATTATGGATTTTATTAAAACCCCCACTTTTTGAAAGATTATTATTTCTTGAAACTCTTCGCCACATTTTATACTTATAAAAATAATGCGTCATTATTGGAGTTATTAATATTCCAATTATGAAACTTATTGTTGCTGGTAATAAAATTTTAATGGCATTAATCATTTTTCTCTTCTTGATTTAAAGTTTCTTCTAATTTATTCACAACTTCAACATAATTAGGGAGTTGATTTATCGTCGTAATCCCCATATATGAAAGGGCTTCAAATGTAGGGCGATAAAGAATTCTTCGACTTTTCTTATCTTTAGTAACTTTTTCTATTAAACCACGAATTAGTAAACTATGTAAAATAAAATTAGAATTTACTCCACGAATATAATCGATTTCACTTCTTGAAATATTATTTTTATACAAAATAATAGATAATGTTTCCAATGATGCTTTTGAAAGTTCTTTCCCTATTTCTTCATTGCGAATAGATGTGATTAAAGAACTTAATTCTTTGGTAATTCCAAGAACCACAGAATCATCTTTTTTAACTAAAACTATTCCTCGACCGAGGAGATTTTCTTCTAATCTTTCTAAAGCCTCATCTATTTCTGTAATGGTTACTTTTAAAATAGTTGATAGTTCTTTAATCGTTACTTCTTCGCCTTTATAAAAAAGTAATCCTTCTATTTTTGATTCTAATCCAATCGTCATAATAATTTAATTTCCTATTAATAACTATAAATGTCCAACATCTACGACTTCTTGTTTATTAATTTCAATATCACCAAAGGAAGTATTCTGAATTACATTTATGATACCTTCTCTAACTAATTCTAACATAGCCAAAAAAGAAACGATAACATGTATCCGTATCTCTTCTGCATTTTTTGCTCCATGACTTTCAGAAAATTCTTTAAAAGAAATATTAATACTATTTTGGATACGATCAGTAAGACTATTAATAACTTCATCAATATTAATTATTTTTTTAATTTCTACCCCTGTTTCTTTTTTTATTATTTCAGGTAATTTTGATAAAACATTAGAGATAGATTGATAAAGGTTTGGAACTGTCATAATTTCATGAGGAATAAAAATATGATCTCCCCAAATACGATCATTGGGTTTATAGATTATATTGATTCCAAATTCATTTCTAATCTCTATACTAGATTTCTTAATTATTTGGTATAAAATTAATCTTTGTTCCAGATTAGAAATTTTTTCAGTTTCATCTTCAGTTAATTCTATATTAGGTAATAATGATTTTGATTTAATTAAAATTAATGTTGCAGCTACTAATATAAAATATGAGACATCCGCTATGTGCTTTTCTGTTGGCGTATCAGATATTAATTTAATATAAGCTATATAGTTATTTGTTACTTCGGCTAATGATATTTCATTAACAAAAAGCTTTCTTTTTTCAATTAAAGAAAGTAATAAATCAAGCGGTCCTTCAAAACTTTCAGTTTGAACTTTATATTGTAATGAAGAAGATTCTTCCAGCATTTTATCATTCTATCATATTTGTCGTCCCAGAAGGTTGAATGGACAAAAATTTGACTAAAATATATCAATGTGGTATGCTTTTTACAAGTAAATAAATTCTTTCACATAAAAAAACTAAAAAATGAGAAATCAATATGGAATCCGTGCCGTAAAGGCCGAAAACGTTCCAGATGTAAAAAATTTACTACCGGAAAATTTTAAGTTCGAAATTAGTAAAAGCATAACGATATCTAGAGGTAATTTTACCTTTACCTGTCAAGGTGTTTGTATAGACAGGTTGTACAAATCTAATAGATATTTCATTCTCTGCCCAATAAGGGAAGGCAGAGAATATACTTATAATATAATTGTAAATCAATTTCCTGTGAAGATATTGAAAAACATCTCTTCGTTTTATTTTAACGAAGAGATGATTCATTTGGGGTTTATCCTTTTGAGAAAACCGAAAAAATGGAGAATTCTCTTTATCAGCGGGATTGATAGAGGAAAAATTTTTTCTGTTGATTCCTTTCTTGATCTTAAGTCAAGAGATATTAATGAGGGGAAAGTGGAGTTTTTGAAAGGTAGAAAAATAAGTAAAATTGTTAAGTTTACCAATAACACAGTTACAGTTAAACTTATGAAACTTCTCTTTACTCAGGACTTGGAGGATATGTCTCCTGTGTATAATTTTTCAAGTAGTAAGATTGTTGTCATTCAAAAAAAGGGTGGCTGCAACATCGTTAACATAAACTCAATGACTGAGCTCCTGAAAAAAGATGCTAAAAAAATAATTCTGCTGCGGCTAGAATTCAATCCAAATTATAATTGTTCTTATTATAATGATGCCTGCATCATGTATGAACGATTAAAGAAAAATGGAATTGAAGATATAGTGCTTATCAATGATGATAAGTACTTTAATATTCCCCAAAAAAAATTTCTTCTAAAAAAAGATTCTCAGAAAATAAAAAGGGGAATAGAAGAGTATTGGAAAGAATATTATCTAGCAGAAGAATTTGATTATTTAGAATAATCTTTTTTTGTTAGATAATTGTTTAAACCCTGTTTTATTAGACAGGGTTTTTTTATTCTTATTCTGATTTTTTACTAAATCTTAATAACCCTCATCTGTTAATCTTTCATCTATTCTATTCATATCTCTTGGAAACATAGAAGCTTCACGAATATTTTTTAATCCTAATAATTGCATGGTAATACGCTCTGCTCCAAAAGCAAAACCTCCTTCTGGTGCAACTCCATATTTAAATGCTTCAAGAAACATTTTAATTTTATTAGAATCCATTCCCCATATTTTAATATGATCCTTAAGTTGATTATAATCATTTATTCTTCTCCCCCCAGAAAGCCACTCTATTCCACGACAAAGTAAATCTATACCTTCATTATATTCTGGTTCTTCTGGATTTGGATAAACATAAAATGGTTTTTGTTTAGTAGGGTAACCATAAATAAATACAAAATCGGAACCCGTTTCTTCTTTTATTATTTGACCAATTTCCCTTTCATCTTGAGGATTCATATCTTTCTCTCCACGAACATCACGTCCAAATTTTTCGAAAATTTTTTGTTGAACTTCTCTCAAAGATAAAGTAGGCGTTTTATCTATCATTACTGGTAATTCAACATTTAATAATTTTAAGTGCTGAATATTTCTTATTCTAACTTGTTCTAAAATATACTTAACGGTTTTTTCTGCCATATCACGAATTTCTTTCCAAGAGTCAACAAAACTCATTTCTGCGTCTAATGAAACTATTTCAGTTAAGTGTCTTGTGGTTGATGATGGCTCAGCCCGAAAAACTTTATTAACAGAAAAACACCTTTCAAAAGCTGACATAACTATTTGTTTATAAAGTTGAGGTGATTGTGATAGATAAGCTTTTTTATCAAAATAATTGATTTCAAAAACTTCAGCCCCTCCTTCAGCAGTGGCTGGAGTAATGGATGGTGCTTGAAATTCAAAAAACATATTTTTTTTCATAAACTCTCTAAAAGAATCAATGACTGTTTCTTGAACTTTGAAAATAGCTTGTATTTTAGGTTGTCTTAGAACTAAAGCTCTATGATCAAGCTCCGTGGTTAATTCTAAATTATATCCATCTAAAGACAAATCAAACGGTAAGGCAGCTGCTGTAGCCAAAATTCCCACTTTTGTTATTTCAAGTTCAATATCTCCATTTAGAATATCTTTTTTTATATTTTTATCAGGACGCTTATTTACAATACCTTCTATCTTTAAAACCCATTCATTCCTAGCTTCTTTAATCATTTCCATTGCTTCTTTATGATTCGGTAAGACGACACACTGAATTATTCCAGTCATATCTCTCATATCTATAAATACAAGTTTTCCTTGATCTCTGCGAACATTAACCCAACCAGCGACAGTTACAGTTGATCCAATGAAATTTTTTAAGTCTTTAATATAAGTACGATTTATCATATAGTTAGCCTGTTAATTTATAAAGTTCTTCATATGGGACCGAAATAATGGTAACGATTATAACTAATATCCAATAAAAAGGAGCAAAAGCGAAATAAATAAATTTATCTTTTTTCCACATTGGTAAATACCATTTTTGAGTAAATAAATAAAGAGAATTTAATGGATAATAAATTACCCCAAAGACCAAAAGTAAAATTGTTGCAATTATTTTCATATCCGTATGTTGACACCTATTTTATCGCGGACAAGCTTTATTTTTTCTTGAGCCTGAATTTTAACTTTTAGGGCTCCCTTCTTTAAAATATCAACTACTAAAGATGGATTGTTTTCATAAATTTCCCTCTTTTCTCTCATTGGAGAAATGAAAGTAATAATTTCTGATAAAAGCATTTCTTTTGATTCTTTATACCCTAATCCACCATTTATATATCTATTTCTTAAGTTTTCTAATTCTTCACCATTCAAAAATAATTTATGTAAAGCGAAAATATTACAAGAATCAGGATCTTTTTTTTCTTCTGGAGTTTTAGAATCGGTTACTATTTTCATGACCATTTTTTTTATATCTTCATTTGACCCAAATAAAGGAATACTATTGTTATAACTTTTACTCATTTTCCTTCCATCTACACCTGGTACAATAGAAACCTCTTTAAGAATTAAAGCCTCTGGTAATTTAAAAACTTCACCAAAGACGTTGTTAAATTTTTTAGCAATATCTCTGGCATATTCTATATGTTGTTTTTGATCTTGGCCTACTGGTACTATATCAGCATCTTGAATTAAAATATCTGAGGCCATTAAGACAGGATAGTCAAAAAGACCAACATTAATTTCTTTAGCTTTTTGATTAGCATCTTTATAAGCTGTAGCTCTTTCTAAGAAAGGTACTGTTGTGATACAATTAAAATACCAAGTTAATTCAGTAACTTCAGGTATATCTGATTGTTTGAATAGGCAAACTTTCTCTGGGTCTAAACCACAAGCTAAATAATCCATAACCACATTTAAGATATTTTTAGAAAGAATTTCTTTATCTTGAATTGTTGTAATAGCGTGTAGGTCAGCTATAAAAATAAAAGATTCATATTTATCTTGAAGGTCTACAAATTGTTTTATAGCTCCAAAATAATTTCCTATATGTATTTCTCCTGAGGGTTGTATTCCTGAAAGTAATCGTTTTTTCATATATATATAATAACAAAATACGAATAGTTTTGCACATTTTATCCCCATTTCTATAGAGATACGAGTTTCTCTTATTATGTTACAATGGTTGAATATGACGAATAAAAAAACAAATTTTCGTATTCCACCACAAAGTATAGATTCAGAAAAAGCAATTCTAGGATCAATAATGTTACGACCTGGATCTATTCATGAAATAAGTGATATTGTTAATGCTGATTCTTTTTATGTTAATAAACATTCTAAAATCTATCAAATAATGGTAGAACTTTCTACTAAGGGTGATCCGATTGATTTAATTTCTGTTTCTCAAAAACTTGAAGAAAAACAATTACTTAAATCAATCGGTGGAAGTAGTTATTTAAGCGAACTTACTAATTCTGTTCCCGCTTCAACTAATATTAAACATTATGCTGACATTGTAAATAAAAAAAATATACTCCGAAAAATTATTAATGCTGGGGTAGATATTTCTGAACTTGGATTTGAAGGTGAAATTGACGATGTATTTGATATACTTGATAAGGCAGAAAAAAGGATGCTTGGTATTGATACAAATTTAGGCGATCATATATTTACTTCTCTTAAAGATAGTTTGCCTGAAGCCTGGGAACGATTAGAAAGATTACATGAAAATAAAGGTGAGTTACGTGGTGTCCCAACTGGTTTTCATGATTTAGATCAATATCTGTCAGGTCTTCAAAAATCCGATTTAATTATTTTAGCTGCTCGACCTTCAATGGGTAAAACTACACTCGCTCTTGATATTGCTAGGCAAACAGCTTTGCAAAATGATATTCCGACAGTTATTTTTTCTCTTGAGATGAGTACTCAACAATTAGTTGATAGAATGCTTGCTGCTCAATCACATGTTAATGCTTGGAATCTTCGTACTGGTAATTTATCGGCGGAGAGCGAATTTTCTAAAATACGTGATTCTCTAGATTCATTATCCAGAGCTCCAATATTTGTTGATGATTTAGCCGGGAATTCAATTATACGAATGCGTTCAGTTTGCCGTAGAATTAAAGCTTCTAATGGTTTAGGTTTAATTATTGTTGATTATTTACAATTAATGTCTACTTCAAAAAATTACGATAGTATGGTTAATCAAGTTACAGAGATTTCTAGATCGTTAAAGGCTCTGGCAAAAGAATTTGATGTACCTGTTTTAGCTCTATCTCAGTTATCTCGAGCGGTAGAGTCTCGTGGAGGTCGTCCTAGGCTATCAGATTTACGTGATTCTGGATCAATTGAACAAGATGCCGATGTTGTAATGTTTATTCATCGTGAAGATAAAGGAAAAGAAGAGTCAGAAAGAACAAATATCGCAGAGATTTTAATAGAAAAACATCGTAATGGTCCAGTTGGGAAAGTTAGTTTATATTTTGATGAAAAAACTACAACATTTATGAGTATTGAAAAATCTAATTTGAATCAATTTTCAGCCTCACCAAAAGAGGCTGACGATATTGATCAGTTTTAAATATGAACCCTATAGACCAATTAACAGAATTATTTAAAAAATTTCCTGGTATCGGGGAGAGACAAGCAAAACGTTTTGTTTATTTTTTGCTTCATAAAAACTCTAATTATGTTAAGGAATTAGGTGAAGATATTTTGAATATAAAAAACGCTATTTCACAATGTAAATCCTGTTTTCTTTTCTTTTATGGAAAAAATAAAAACTTGTGTGAAATTTGTGCAAATCCTAAAACTGACCATTCTACTCTTTTAATTATTGAAAAAGATGCTGATTATGAAAGTATTAAAAGGAGTCAAAAATATGATGGAATGTATTTTATTCTTGGCGGTCTTATACCCATAGTAACAAAAGAAACACCTAATTTCATAAGAATAGAAGAATTGAAACATATCATAAGGGCAAGGATTAAAAATAAAGAACTCAAAGAAATTATTTTGGCTCTTTCTATAAATCCTCAAGGTGAATATACAGATAGTTATATTAGAGAAATTTTATCTCAATTTCAAAAAACTTATGATCTTAATATCGTATCTTTGGGTCGTGGTCTATCAACTGGAACTGAATTAGAATATTCTGATTCTGAAACAATTAAAAGTGCTCTAGAAAACAGATCTTAATACAAATAAAATCCGTAGATACTAAATCTACGGATTTTATTTGATGGCTGAAATTTTTACTTCTATAAAAGGCTGACGATGACCATTCTTTTTTAGGTATCGACTTTTAGCTTTATATTTAACGACTTTAATAGTTTTACCTTTACCTGATTTCTGAAATAACGATTCTACTGTAGCTCCCTCAATAAAAGGAGAACCTATCGTAGTATCCTTACCATTATCAACCAATAGAACTTTATCAAAAATAATCTTATCTCCCACCTTAAAATCGCCTTTTATTTTTTCAATTTTCAAAATATCTCCAACTATAACTTTGTATTGTTTACCACCAGTTTGTATAACTGCAAATTCCTTTGATTCCATAGGCATTATATTACACAAAATCTTTGAAAAAAGCAAGTTTAACGTTATAATAATCAGTATGGCCTTAGAATTATTTAATAGTTTATCTAGAAAATTAGAATTATTTGAACCTCTGAATCCGCCTAATGTTGGATTATATACTTGTGGACCAACTGTATATGATTATCCCCATATTGGTAATTATAGAGCTTATATATTTGGAGATATTTTGAAGAGATATCTTATTTACCGTGGTTATAAAGTTAAACATATTATGAATATTACTGATATTGATGATAAAACTATTCGTGATTCGCAGACTCAAAACAAAAATCTTGCTGAATTTACAGAATTTTATACTGAATCTTTTTTTAAAGATATTAAAATTCTTAATATAGTTCCAGCAGATAAATATACTAAAGCCACTAATTATATAAAAGAAATGATTGAGTTAATAGAAAAACTTATAAAGAATGGTTATGCTTATAAGGCTAATGATGGTTCAATTTATTTTAATATTCATAAAGATAAAAATTATGGAAAATTATCACATTTTAAAATTAGTGAATTAAAAAAAAATGCACAAGGAAGATTAAAGAAGGACGAATATGAAAAGGAAAATGCTCTGGATTTTGCTTTATGGAAAGCTTGGGATTTGGATGATGGAGATGTATTTTGGGAGCCAGAAAATATTTTAAATAGAAATACTCTCCTAACGAAAGGACGACCTGGTTGGCATATAGAATGCTCGGCTATGAGTATGAATGAATTAGGAGAAAGTTTTGATATTCATACTGGAGGTGTTGATAATATGTTTCCTCACCACGAAAATGAAATAGCCCAATCAGAGTGTGCTACTGGAAAACAGTTTGTAAAATATTTTATGCACAATGAATTTTTACTAGTTAATGGAAAAAAGATGTCAAAATCTTTAAATAATTTTTATACTTTGCATGATATTATAGAAAAAAAGATTGACCCCATTGCTTTTAGATTATGGTTATATACTTCACATTATAGAACGCAAACTAATTTTACATTAGAAAATATTAAGGGCATGGAAACTGCTCTTTCTAAAATTAGAGAAATTTTTATTAATTCACAAGATGGAGTTGGAAAAGTTAATGAAACTTATAAGAATCAATTAATTAAATTTATGGATAAAGATTTAGATACGCCTAGAGCTTTAACAGTTTTATGGGATTTAATAAAAGATAAGGAAATTTTTAATGAAGACAAAAAGGCTACCCTCCTAGATTTTGATAGAGTTTTTGGATTAGGCTTAATAAACTTGAAAAAAGAGGTTATTCCTAAAGAGGTTAAAGTCTTAGTTACAGAAAGAGAAAAAGCAAGAAGTAGTAAAGACTGGGAGAAAAGTGATAAACTACGTGATAAAATAAAAGAGCAAGGTTATGAAATTAAAGACTCCCCTACTGGACCTAAAATTTTTAAGAATTAAAATCCTTCTCCTTTTAGTTCTTCTATTAACTTTTTAGCTTCTTTAGATATTTTAGATGGAATATTAATCAATATCTTTATAATAATATCACCTCTATTATTTCCTGAAGGAACTCCTTTGCCTTTAACCCGAAGAAGTTCTCCATGTTTTATACCTTGAGGAATTTTAACTTCTATAATTTTACCTTCTAAGGTTTTTAATTCATAGGTCATTCCTAAGAGTGAATCAGTTAATTTTATAGATAAATTAATTGTTAAATTTAGGCCATCTCTTTTATATTCCTTATGTGGAGTAATCTTTACTTTTATATATAAATCACCAGCTGTTCCACCAGAAATAGCTTCACCTTGTCCATTCAGTCTAATCATTTCATCATTATTAATTCCTGCAGGAATCTTAAATTTAATATTCTCTTCTTTCTTACGAATACCAGATCCTCGACAATCCGGACATCTTTCAGATGGAACTTTACCCGAACCATGACAATCATCGCAAATTTTAATACTTGAAAAATTACCAAAAATTGAACGCTTAATTTCACGCACTTTTCCTTGTCCATTACAAGTTTTACAAGAATCTATTTTTGTTCCCTTTTTTGCTCCACTTCCATTACAACTATCACAAACTGTTTGTTTATTGATATTTATTTCTCGACTTACTCCGAAAATAGACTCTTCAAAAGATAAATTAATTTCTACGGATAGATCACGTCCGCGACGAACATTATTTCCTCTGTGTCCACCTCTAAATATATCTCCAAATATATCTCCTAAATCTCCCATATCAAAGCCTTCTCCATTCTGAGAAAAATTAGAAAAATCCCATTGTTGTTCTCCAGAAAAACCTCCCCAGTTTGATTGTTGTCTTCCTTGAGAAAAACCATTCATATCAGCAGAACCAAAACGATCATAATTCGCTCTTTTTTTATCATCGTAAAGTACTTGATATGCTTCATTAACTTCTTTGAATTTACTATCGTCTCCGTTATTTTTATCTGGATGATATTTATGGGCAAGAACATGAAATGATTTCTTTATTTCATCTTTTGAGGCATTCTTGTCAAGATTTAATGTTTTATAATAATCTTTTGCCATTGTTATTTATCTTCTTTTGATTTCTCATCAACTGGATCTTCATTAACTGAACTTTCATTGACCTCGGCATCTTTTATTTCATCCTTTTGCTCTCCTGGTTTTTTTTCATCTTCTGGTTTCTTTTCAGCTGAAGCTTTGGTTTCTTTAGCTATTATTTCACCAATTTTAGATATTTCATCAGATAGATCAGTATTAGCCGTTCTAATTAATTCTAAATCGTCTCCATCTTTAGCTTTTTTTAGAGCTGAAATTTTATTTTCTATCTCTGATTTAATTTCAGGAGTAACTTTATCTCCATAATCTTTTATTGATTTCTCAGCTGTAAATATCATCATTTCAGCTGTATTCTTAATATCAACTAATTCTTTCTTTTTCTTATCTTCCTCTGTATGAGTTTCAGCATCTTTCCTCATCTTTTCAATATCTTCCTCAGAAAGACCAGAACTCGCTTCTATCCGAATAGATTGTTCTTTTCCAGAAGCTTTATCTTTAGCTTTAACATTTAAAATTCCATTAGCATCAACATCAAAAGTAACATCTATTTGTGGCATTCCGCGAGGAGATGGTGGTATACCATCTAGAATGAAACGACCAAGAGATTTATTATCTTGAGCCATAGGTCTTTCTCCTTGAGTGATATGAATTTCAACCGACGTTTGATTATCAGCTGCTGTTGAAAATACTTGTGACTTAGAACTTGGAATTGTTGTATTACGTTCAATTAGTTTTGTCGCAACTCCACCTAATGTTTCAATTTCAAGAGATAAAGGAATAACATCTAGAAGTAAAACATCTCGAACATCTCCTTGTAAAACTCCAGCTTGAACAGCAGCACCAAGTGCTACAACTTCATCAGGATTGATGGAACGATTAGGATCTTTACCAAAAAGTTTTTTAACAGCTTCAGCAATTGCTGGCATCCTTGTCTGTCCTCCAACTAAAATAATTTCATTAATTTCGGACATTTTAAATGGAGAAGCTTCAATTGCTCTTTTAGTTATTTCAATAGAACGAGTTATGTATTCTTCAGCTAAAGATTCTAAGGTTGCTCTATTCATTTTAAGTAATAAGTGCTTAGGTCCAGATTCATCTGAAGTTATAAATGGAATATTTATTTCCGATTCCATTGTTGTGGAAAGTTCATGTTTCGTTTTTTCTGCAGCTTCTTTTAACCGTTGAAGCGCTAATACATCCTTAGTAATATCAATTCCTGACTCTTTTTTATATTCATCGGCAATCCATTTAATAATTTTTTGATCAATATCTTCTCCCCCCATATGAGAATCACCATCTGTTGATTTAACTTCAATAACATCATCTCCTACTTCCAGAACTGAAACATCAAATGTCCCTCCTCCAAAATCATAAACTACGATTTTTTCATTTTTCTTCTTATTAAAACCGTAAGCTAGAGCAGCTGCCGTTGGTTCATTAATAATACGTTTAACTTCAAGTCCTGCAATAACTCCTGCGTCTTTAGTTGCCTTACGCTGAGCATCATTGAAATAAGCAGGGACAGTAATAACAGCTTCTGTAATTTTTTCACCGAGCTTAGCTTCAACATCTGCTTTAATTTTGCCTAAAATTTTTGCTGAAATTTCTTCTGGTCTTAAAAACTTATCACCCATTTTGATCTCAACCCCACCATTTTGACCTTTTTGAATTTTATATGGAATTGTTTTCTCGTCTTTCTGAATCTCAGGATCATCAAACCGATGGCCAATAAAACGCTTAATACCATAAACAGTGTTCTCTGGATTTGTTACAGCCTGACGTTTGGCTAAGAGACCAACCATTCTATCTCCATTCTTTGTAATTGCAACTACAGAAGGAGTAGTCCTAGCTCCTTCAACATTCTCAATAATTTTAGGCTGTCCTCCTTCTATGATTGCGACAGCACTATTAGTTGTACCTAAATCTATACCAATTATTTTACTCATAATATTTTTTATAATTTGATTAATAATAAATTAATTTTTAATAAACATACCATTTGAACAGTTCAATTAGTATGTCAGCATCTATTGTATACTTATTAATTGATTTTGACAAGTATTTTGCGGTCGCAAAATACTTGTCAAATATTTTTAAAAGTGCTAAAATGTGATATATGATGAAAAAACCTTCAATTCAAAGGATTATTTTAAGAACTCTTTCAAATAAAAGAACTGTTCCTATAGATTTTATTAGAAAAAATGTACAAAATTTTATAAATTCTAGAAAAAATAATCAGAATTTAGAAGATAATAAAGAAAAAACAAATTACGCAATTACTCGTTCTATTAGAAATCTGATAAACGATGGATTAGTAGAATCATTTAGTTCTGAAAGAAATCAATATTTTCGTTTAACTAATGAGGGAAAACAAAAACTTAACGATCTTATTCTTAAAAATAAATCCAGTTTAGTCTCAATAAAATGGGATGGATTTTGGAGAATCATAATATTAGATTTACCTGAGGAAAGAAAAAATGAAAGAGAAGCACTACGTTATTTGCTTAAAAAAGCAGGATTTATTTGTCTTAAAAATTCTGTTTGGATTTCTATGTACCCATTTGAACATCTCTTTACTAATATCAAAAAAGATTTAAATCTTTCCTCAGAAATGATTATAATTGCAACTAATAAAATAGATAAAGAAACAGAAAAAGAATTCTTCTCTTTATTTAAGAATAAAGAATAAACATAGAAAGGTATTATTCTTTATATTTATAAACATTTACCCGAGCAGGGCGAATGATACGATCATTTATTCTATATCCAATTTGGATAATTTGAGCAATAATACCATCTTGTTCTTTTTTCTTTGTATTTATCATTTTTACAGAATCATGGATTTTAGGATCAAAAGATATATTTATTTCATTAATTTGCTCAACTCCGGACATTAATAAGCTAGTTTTGAATTGTTGATGAATATATTCTATGCCGATACGCCATTCTTTATCAACTTTCTCCCAAGCTTTTTTGTTATCAAAAGCCATATCAAAACTATCTATAACTGGTAATAAATTGAGCACGAAATTCTCCCTAGCTAAGATAGAACTGCTAACTCTAATTTGATCTAATTCTTTTTGTAAATTGATATAATCTGCTTTAGCTCTCTGCCAGCCAGTTAGATACTCCTCTTTATCTTTTCGGCAAGTTTTTAGATCTTCCCTAATCTTCTTCACTAAATCTTTTCTATTAGATGAAAAATCATCTTCTTCATCATCTTCAAAGGTAAAATCATCATTATCTATTTTAGAAACTATTTTTCTTTTTTCATCTTTATCTTTCATAATTTCTCTAGTATACAAAAATTCAGACTTTTTACAAAATCTGAATTTTTTAATATTATCTCTTACTCCACTGTGGTGCTTTACGAGCTTTCTTAAGTCCAAATTTACGACGTTCTTTTTGACGTGGATCTCGTTTAAGCATCTTAGCTTTTTTAAGAATAATACGAAGATCTTCATCAAAAATAGTTAAACATCTTGATATACCGTGCCTGCAAGCTATAGCTTGAGAATGTATTCCACTACCTTTAGTCGTAATAACCACTTTGAATTTTTGTGTAGAATTAGCTACTTCAAAAGCTGAAGTAACAACTTTTTTTAATTCAATTGTTGGAAAATAAATATCTATTTCTTTACCATTAATCAAATATGATGTCTTAGTAGATTTATAAAGTTTAACGACTGCAGTGGCAGTTTTACGACGTCCAATAGCTCTGATATATTCTTTTGTTGATTTTTTTTCTGCCATAAATATTATTCCTTAATTGTTAATTGTTTCATTAAAAGTGATCTTAGTTTATTATTGGGAAGCATTCCGTGGATAGCTAATTTATATAACTCTTTCCATCCTTTTTTAGCAATTATTTGAGTATTGGTTTCAGTTCTTAATCCTCCAGGATAACCAGTATAATGTTTATGAAGAGTTTCAAGTTTCTTTTTTTCTGTTGCTTTTGTTTTAGATGCATTAATAATATTGACATGAACTGAGGCTACTTTATTAGCCACATAGTTTTTTTCTGTTTTACCCATCAACATTTTAGCTGCTAATGAGGCAACACGACCTAAAATTTTTCCACTAGCATCAATTGTGTATATTTTTTTATCCATAATTTAAATAAATTCAATTATCGCCATTTTACTAGCATCACTTGTTCGACGTGGTAATTTAGTAATACGTGTATATCCTCCAGAACGATCTTTATATTTTGGAGCAATTTCGTCTATTAATTTACTACCTTCTTTTTTTAAATTATAAAGGCGAGAAATAACTAAACGACGAGAAGCAAGAGTGCCTACATTGGCTTTTGTAATTAATTTTTCTATTATAGGTCTAAGTTCCTTAGCTTTGGCTTCAGTTGTCGTAATTTTTCCATGGGCGATTAAAGCTAAAGCTAAACCCTTCAAAAGAGCTATTCTACTATTTTTCTTTCGATTAAATTTTCTTACATTATTGTGGTGTCTCATATTTTAACAGATTATAATTTAATAATTTTTAACAAAAATTCTATTTTAAAGAAAGACCATAATTACTCAAGATTTTTTTAATTTCTTGAATCCCTTTATCTCCGATACCCTCTATCTCAAGTAAATCTTCCTTTTTCTTTCTAGCTATTCCTCCAATTGTTCTTATATTAGCTATGATTAGAGCATTAAGTGTTCGTGTTGAAATATTCAATGTATCTATTCTTGTCTTTAGTATATCGGTAATATCGCTTTCAATCTTCTTATTTTTATCTAACTCATTTTCTTTTTCTATTTTTTTAATTTCGTCAATTTCATTACTAATGATTTTAGGAGTTATAACAAATCCAGCAATGGTTTGCAATTGTTCTATCATTATAGTAATAGCTTTTTCTAAAGCTTCATGCGGAGAAATAGTTCCATCTGTCTCAATTGTTATTCTCAATCTATTATGATTTGTTTTATCTCCTACTCTCATATTTTCAATTTCATACGAAACTCTACGAATAGGTGTAAATATGGCATCAACAGCAATAACTCCCACATCTGTCTTACTTTTTTGGTGAATATCCTTAGAAACAAATCCTAAACCTTTTTCAACCGTCATTTCAATTGAAAGAGTTGTTTTATTTGTTATCTCAGCAATATATAAATCTTTGTTTAAAACTTCAACTTGTCCTCCAGTATCTATATCAGCCGCTGTAATCTTTTTAGGTCCTTTAACTAAAAGCTTAACTACTTGAGGTTCATCTGTTAGTAAATGAAAACGAACTTGTTTTAAGCTTAATAAAATAGTAATAACATCTTCTTTAACTCCATCAATTACAGAAAATTCATGATCAATACCATCAATTTTAAGAGAAGTAATAGCTGCTCCAACGAGAGAAGATAATATGATTCGACGAAGTGAATTCCCTAAAGTGTGTCCATATCCTGGGTAAAGGCCATCAATTTCATAGACTCCTTTCGTATCAACCTCTGATACAATGGATAATTTTGATGGAAGTATAATATTTAAATCAGACATATAATATAAAGCTAAAAGCTTAAAGATTACTTATTAAAAAATTAACAACATAATTAACGACTATAAAATTCAAGCACGGTATTAAGATCAATAAAACCTTCTTCTCCTTTTGGTTTACCTTGCATTGAACCAGAGAGAGTATCTATATTAAATTTTAACCAGTTAGGTATAGTATAATCTTCCATTTTTTTAGCAAGTTCACTAAATAAATGATTTTTAGCACTTCCAGCTCTAACAGAAATAATATCGCCAATCTTAATGTGACGTGAAGGAACATTAGTTTTTTTACCATTTACAGTAATATGTCCATGAGAAACCATTTGTCTAGATGAACGACGAGTATTGGCAAGTCCAATTCTATAAACTACATTATCAAGACGAGATTCAAGTAATTCAAGAAGATATTCATTCGTTGGTTCACCTTTATGTTTAATAGCTTCCTTTATATAATTTACAAATTGTCTTTCACTAATTCCATACATAAAGCGAACTTTCTGCTTCTCTATGAATTGTAAAGCATAATTAGAAAGACGCTTTGGTCGTTTACCTCTTAATATTTTAGAATGTCTGGCTTCAGATAAAACAAATTTAGATGTTTGACATTTTTCAAACACTCCAGATCCTAAACGTCTACACATTTTATATTTTTGAACTATTTTCATCTTTTTTATTATTTAAATAAAGAAATAATTATAATTTAATTAAACCCTCCTTGGTTTCTTAGGTTTCGGACCATTGTGAGGCACTGGAGTAACATCACGAATAGAAGTAATTTCTATATCATGTGCCATAAATGATCTAATTGTAGGTTCACGACCACTTCCAACACCACTGACTTTTACATCAACTTCTTTAATACCAATTATTTTAGCTTTTTCTCCTATTATTGATCCGGCTTTTGAGGCAGCAAAAGGTGTTCCCTTTTTAGCACCCTTAAAACCAAGAGCTCCTGAAGAAGTCCAGCAAAGTGTATTTCCTTTCTTGTCTGATAATGAAACTTTAGTATTGTTAAAAGTGGCTTCTACGTGTAAAGTTCCAGAAACAAATTTCTTTTTTGAAGCTTTTCCCTTTTTTTTGGGCACACTCTTGACAACACCACTATCTGGTAATGGATCAAGCTCTTCTTTTTTTGTTACTATTTTTATTTTACCCATATATACTAATTAAAAAAACTAAATAAAACCAATAAATAATCGTTTGTAAATTTTAAGTTTTTTCCGCCTTACGCCTTCCACTACTCATTGTTTTTCGTACATTTCCACGAACAGTACGAGAATTGGTCTTAGTTCTTTGTCCTTTAACAGGTAGACGACGAGAATGACGTATCCCTCTATAAACTTTAATGTCTTTTAATCTTTTTATATTAGAAGAAATCTCACGTCTCAAAGATCCTTCAACTACCATTGATTCAATAATTTTACGAATATCGTTTGTTTGGTCAACTGTTAAATCATCACTTTTCAAATGAGCATCTACATTTACTTCTTTTAATATTTTTTGAGCACGAGAAATGCCAATACCATATAAATTTGTTAATGCAATGTCTAAGTGTTTATTGTTTGGAATATTTATACCTAAAATTCTCATAAATTTTATTGTCTTTGTTTATGTTTAGGATTAGAGCAAATAACGCGAAGGTGTCTTTTTCGTTTAACTATTTTACAATTCGTACAAATTTTTTTAACAGTAGTTCTTATTTTCATTTTACTCTATAATATGAAAGAAAAATATAGGGCATTAAACCCTTTTTTTTATCAATCAACATTAAGCCATACTACACTATTAGAAAAATAAATGCAAGTATATTAATAAAATTAAACTTAATTTCTCCTAATTATTCTACCTTTTCCTCCATAGGGGTCTAAAATAACTTCAACTTTATCCCCAATTAATACTTTTATTCGGTGTATTCTCATTTTACCTGAAAGATAAGCAATAATAATTTCATCATCCTTAAGTTCCACCCTAAAAAGAGTGTTGGGGAGAGCCTCTATTACTATACCGAAAGCATTATTATCAGTTTGAATCATTTATACTTAGAATAATAACAAATAATTAATTATTCGTCAATCTAAAATTTTAATTTTAATTTTTGAAGAATTAAATGGAAGAATTGATTGCCATGGAGGAAATATTTTTACTTCAGCTTTCTTAACACTAATATTATTTTTGAAAATTGAAAGTAATTGATCTTTAGGTATTCCCAATAATTTATTTTTTATTTTTGAAATATCTGGATTCCAAATTAAATTTACATTTCCTTTTAATCTAAATTTAACTGATTTTAGAGTTTTATTAATAATTTGATTACTTTCAATAAAATTAAAAGATAACTTATCCATTCCGGAAATGCTAATAATATTTAATTTATTTTTTGTTACATTGGGTAACAAATCTTTTAAAATAATATTACTTAATTCATTTCTCTTTAATAAGATTACTGAGAGTATACCTGAAACAGGGACTAATGCATCAGGAACTGGTGATGAAATATCATCTGCTATCTTAAGAGAAAAACTAGAAGCATTAGGATAAAAAATATAATCAGAGGGTATTAGGGAATCAACTTTTTTTAATAATTTATTTTTAAGAGAAGAATCAATATTTTTATTCAAATTAATTTTATCAATATCACTAAGCGAATAATATAAACCGCTAGCACCTCCGCTAATTATAGTTTTTGATTTACCATAAATTTTATTATATTTAGCTGTCCCTTTAAAAGCATTAATGTGAAAATTAGTTGACCCTTCATTATAAACTTCACCAGGTAAGAATGAGACAATATCTACCGTTGCTTTTCCAGGAATAATCTTACTTTTATTTAAGCTGTAACCAGGAATTTTGATTGCTTTATTCGTTAAATAAACCTTACCATCTTTATCAGATAGATATGTATTAATAGGAATTTTTTGTGAATTTTTACTATACTCATTATAAATGGTAATTTCTCCTTTGGCTTTTAATGATATTTTTTTTGATTTTGAAAGAGATGTTTTTTTATTTTCCTTATCAGTTATAATCATTACTTCAAAAGGAATTCCCTTCCCTGAATTTTTAGAAGCAAAAAAAGTTTGTCCATTTAAATTAAATGTCTGTTCTTTTTTTGTTATAGTAATATTTACATTCTCAAAGATAATTGAACTCCAAAAAACTATTCCAATTAACAGAGTAATTATGAATAAAACAAAAATAAAAATACTGTAGTCTTTCTTATTATTTTTTATTTTAGGACTTCTTGATAATTTTTTATATATGGGTCTATTTTTATAATCTACCTCTTTAATATCTATCTTACTATGAAAAGTAGGATTAGGTATTCTTCTTTTTTTTATTTTAATATCTTCAATTCTTTTTTTCTCCATATTATTTCATCTTTTTTATTATTGATATTGTTTCAATCATTAAAAATGGGTCACGTCTTATTTTTTCTTTAACCTCACATATTTTAATAAATTCAGATCCTTTTAAAGGAATAACATTACATTTATGCTCAATTGTCATTGATTCTATAAATTTCTCATTACTAATAACATTAGCAAAATAATCAATTATATCTGAATCAGCTGTTAAAAAGATAGTACTTGGTAGCGCTAAAATATAAGGTAACTTAGCAATACACTGCCTGAAAGATTCACTCCAAGAAGATTCAGCTGAAGTAAAAATAGGTTCAACTTTATCTTTCTTCTCTTTTAATAAATTTCCTGAACTATAAAGATGAAAAAGTTCGAGAACATCACGTAAATCAAGTTCCGCCTTAGTACTTATGTATCTAAAGAATGTTCTTTTACCAAATGGGAAGGAGAGAATGGATTTTAAAATACCCTTAGAAACAATTCCGACTTCCGTAATTTCTCCTCCAATATCAAGTAATAGATATGAATCGGGGCTAATATATCTATCTCTAACAGAGAAGTAAGAATCAATAATAAAAGAAGAAAAAGAAACTGAAATACCATGAAATGTATTCTTAATGATTCCGCGGATTTCGTCTAAAAAGATTTTTTGAGAAAAAGAGGTAATTATATTCATTTTAACTGATTTAGTATCCATACCCAATGGAGATTCTACTTTATAACCGTTGAGTAATACACTCATTATGTGATTTTCAATAATTTCTAATCCATCTTTAGGAAGATTATTTTTATCTTGATAAGCAGAAATCGTTTTTTTTAACTCTCTACTTATTAATTTTTCGGTTAGTTTTTTATTAAAAACAAAAGGGCTCTCTTTTTTAATTTTTATAGTTTTTGTTTCTAATGAATACCAGGGTGAAGCAAGAACACAAACTATTTTATTCGGAACTCTAGAATTAGTATTATGAAGAGCTTTAACATTTAGATTAAGTGCTTTCATCATACTTTTTTTGAATATTTCTGTATTGATTATATTACCACGATAATCAATATCAGTACGAATTGATTCAATAATAAGAGGAATTTCATCATCCCCTTTTGGAATACTAACTATTGCACCACCAACACTATCAGATCCAATATCAAAAATCATGATAGTTTTATTTTTCTTTTTTCTATTAAATAAAAATCCCATAATATCTATATTATACTACAGGATTTTAAAAAAGTATAAGAAAATAAAAAATTATTCTAATATTGCTTTAATTCTACGAATACCAAATGCCACAGATTCTTCTTTTTTAATCTTAAAATGACCTAGCACTTTCGTATTTTTAACATGAGGACCAGCACAAAATTCTTTTGAGAATATATGTCCACCTTCATCCTCAATAAAATAAATAGAAACAACCTCTGGATATTTTGTTCCAAATTCCATTTGAGCCCCAATTTTTATAGCTTCTTCTAATGGCATTTCTTGATGAACAACTTTGAGTTCTTTTTTTATTTTATCATTTACCCAATCTTCAATTTTTTTCTTTTCATCATTACTTAATTTATGATTACAAAGAAAATCTATCCGTAAACGTTCTTCGGTAATATTACTTCCCCGCTGTTTTACTTCCGATCCTATAATAGCCTGAATTCCTGCTAAAAGTAAGTGATGCGCCGTATGAAGTTTAATAGTTTTTTCACTATGATCAGCAAGTCCCCCTTTAAACATTCCAACTGAAGAAACTTTAGAAAGATCTTGATGCTCTTTCATCTTTTTATTAAAATCTTCTAAATCTATTTTAATTTTTCCTTCTGTTGCTAACTCTAGAGTTAATTCAATTGGAAAACCATAAGTAGTAAATAAAATAAACGGATCAACTCCTTTTTCAAATTCCCTTAACCCTTTTTCTAGTGTTTGCTTAAATTTTTTTTCTTCATTATTTATTTCTCTTTTTATATTATCTATATTTTTCTCAAGTTCTGGATAAGGTTTTTTATATTTATCAACAATGATATCTATAATTTTTTCAAAAGAACCACTTTGTAAGCTTATTTCATTTGAAAATCTAATAATACGACGAAGTAATCTTCTTAGGATATAACCTCGGCCAGTATTACTTAAAACCACTCCATCAGTAATCATAAAAACAGCTGTCCTTATATGGTCAGCAATTATTCTTTCTATTCTTTCGTTTTTAACAAAAGATAACTCTTTTATTTTAGAAATAATTGGTATGAATAAATCTGTATCAAAAACAGTATTTACTCCTTGCGAAACCATCGCGATTCTTTCTAAACCCATTCCTGTATCTACATTATGCTGGGCTAATTTACCAATTATTTTTCCTTCTTCTTTTTCATATTGCATAAATACATTATTCCAAATTTCTATAACTTTTCCCTCATTATCAGCTTTCATAAACTCCTCAAGAGTCATATCTCCAAGGGGTTCTTTGTTTGAGTCATAAAACATTTCTGTATCAGGACCACAAGGTCCATCTTCCCCAACACCCCACCAATTATTTTTTGCTGGTAATAAATAAATACGATTTTCTGGAATATATTTTTTCCAAAAATTAACTGCTTCTATATCTTTTCCCACGTTTTCATCTCCTTCAAAAACAGTTATATAAAGTCTATCTTTATTAAGACCTAACCCTTCTTCTTTATCAGTTAAAAAATCAAAGCTCCAAGCAATTGCTTCCTTTTTAAAATAATCTCCCATTGACCAATTACCAAGCATTTCAAAAAAAGTAAGATGCCTATTATCTCCAACTTCATTTATATCATTAGTTCGAACACATTTTTGAGAATTTACCAACCTAACACCCATAGGGTGTTTCTGTCCTAAAAAATATGGGACTAAGGGTTGCATTCCGGCTGTATTGAAAAGTACAGAGGAATCATTCTGAGGAATTAAGGAAGAAGATGGAATAATTTCATGTCTTCTTTTTTTAAAAAATTTTAAAAATCTTAATCTTATTTCATTAGATAACATATTTCTTATAATATACTAAAAGAATAAAACATCAAAACTTTTTTAATAATTTAATAAATTTAGATACATGACACTTTTGTGCTATAGCACAAAAGTGTCATGTTGATAATTTAGAATTTATTTACCTAAAACACGCGATAGCGTAAAAAGAGTTAGATTCCATTTTACCGAAAATATGCGATAGCAGAAAATCGGTTAGAGAGTTTATGAAAAAAAATATGTTTTTTGAATTTCAAGCACCATCCATAAAGATTAATAAACTTCTTTTTGATAACACTTTTCACAATAAACCATTTCTTTTTGTTATTTATATCAATAATTTTGGTAACTTCTTAGAAGGGAAATTGTTTCTCTTTCATAATCAGATTTATGTTCCATTACTAGATAAAAATAAATTATGTTTCATAATGTTACCAGCCTTGCTGGGTTTTGTCTGAGTTCATATACATATTATTGCACAATACCACCACCTAAACAAACATTTCCATCATAAATAACTATAGACTGTCCCTTATCAGCTAAAACATTTTTTTTAAAAATTATTTGGAATTTTTTGTTTTGGAGAACTTTTATTTTGCAAAATAAAAGTTCTCCATGGTAACGAATTTGCCCAGTATAAATTTTATTTTCTTTTGGTAGATCAAAAATCCAATTTACATTATTGCATATAATAATTTTATTAATTTTTTTTTGTGTTTCTAATTTTAACATAGGAGAAACTATAATTGTATTATTTTTTATATTTTTTGAAATAACATAAAGAGGCTTATCCTCATCAGAATTTTTAGTAATAATAAAACCATGTCTTTCTCCTAATGTGAAAAATACTACACCTTGATGATATCCAATTATTTCTCCTTTTTCGTTCAGGACTTTTCCTTTTTTAGGTTTAATATAATGTTTTAAAAAATCTTTCATATCAAGTTTACCGAGAAAACAAACTCCTTGGCTATCTTTTTTAGTAGCCACTGGAATTTTATATTCTTTTGCTAATTTTCTAACTTCCTTCTTCATTAAATGACCTATAGGGAAAAGTGTATGCCCTAAATCTTTCTGGGTAAGAGTCCATAAAAAATACGACTGATCTTTAGATGGATCTTGATTGCGCTTTAAAGAGAATAGCTTTTCTCGAAGTTCCTTAACCCCATTCCTCGGATTACCTCGAAATGGCACGCCCCCACCCGTCACTTCTCTAAAACTATTCTCTTTTATACAAGCATAATGCCCTGTAGCTATAAAATCAGCGCCATTTTTTTTAGCAAAATTCCCAAAAATCCCAAATTTTATTTCTCTATTACACATTACATCAGGGTTAGGAGTATTCCCTTTTTTATATTCTTCAATCATATAATCAGCCACCTTTTTTTTATAAGCAATTTCGGCATCACATTCAAGAAATGGAATATCAAGATGAGCACAAACTCGCATTGCATCCCGACGTTCATCTCGCCATGTACATTCCATAAAATCTGGTGTCCATGTACGAATAAAAACTCCAACAACTTTATACCCTTGTTTTTTTAAAATAGCGGCTGAAACAGCAGAATCAACTCCTCCAGAAATTCCAACAAAAACTGTTTGATTTTTATTTTGCATTATTTTTTTTATCTAAGGTAACGATTAATATTTTTTTTATGTTCACTAAAATTCCTAGCAAAATGAACCATGCCATTTTTGTCGTGAAGATAGTAAAGATAAGGAGATGCTACTGGAAAAAGTGCTGCCTTGATTGAAGATAATCCTGGATTACAAATTGGGCTAAGTGGTAAACCTTTATTTTTGTAAGTATATTTATCAGCATCTACTTGTAAAGGAATTCCTAATTTAATTCTTTTCCACAAAATACCAGATATCATACTAGCATCTTTCTTACCGCTAGCTTCTTTTTCAATAATTGAAGCCATAATTATTATGGCTGATAATTTTTTCCCACTTAAACTGATTGATCTAGCTAACGGAGATATTTGTTCATTAAAATTATTTGATAATTTATTTAAAATTTCATTGACTGTATCCATTTGATAAAAAAAGTAAGTATCGGGAAATAAATAGCCTTGTTCTTTTTTAGCTTCTTTTAAAAATAAACCTTGATTGAAATTCTTGAACTTTCTATTAAAAATCTTTGACATTTCTTGATTTGTTAAACCTTCCCTAAGTGTTATCTTTAGAGGATTAACGTTATGTTCACTATTAGCTATATGCCAAGCTACGACAAAAACTGGAATATTTCTATTTAATAAATAATCTCCTCTATCTATTTCTTTATCAGAATTAAATAGAGAAACAAACAATTTAAGAGGAAAATCATATCTAATGATTCTTTCTTTTTTTAGATTATCTGCAATAGAGTTTAATGTATCATCTGAAGAAATATGAATTACCACTTTTCCTTCATTGATATTATTAATAGGAGCACTAAATAAAAAATAAGACAAAGTGAAAAAAGTAGTAATTATAAGAAATATAATTAATGTGGTACTTAGCTTGAAACGTTTATTTTTTTTAATTTCTGAATTACCAATATTTGTATCCATATTATGTAGGTAAATTTGCGGGTGGTTTAGCTATCTTTGATTCAACACGTTTGAAGCTTGGAGTTTCTGAGACCATTCCTGGAAAATGAAAAATTGTAGCTAATTCTTCGGCCGAAAGTACAAAAATTTCTGGATTTTTGGATGGGAAAAATGCACTTATAAGCATTGGATATTTAATAGAATATTGAATAGGCGGATGAAAAAATGTTCTATTTCTATAAAAATTAAGCATTCTATTTTTAATTTTAGTTAAAGCTAACCCAGTTGGATCAGACCAAGGAGCATCAAATTGAGTTGAATTAATACGTTTAAATTGATTTAAATTTGGAACAGCATATTGGCGGAAAAGAAGACGAGATGATCTTCTAAGATTATTGAATTCACTTTCAGAACAATATTTTTTATTAGCTAAAGTGATTAAACGAATTCCACAATCAAAATGAAGTTGCTCTAAATTAGCCACCATAAGTTTGATAGATGGTTCCATATAACTTGGTGATCGAATTTCTTGAGATTTTCCTCCTCCAACGCCAGTTCCTTGACCCACTCTTGTAAAAGGAACGAGTAATCCCTCAATATGTTCCAGCCCTATAACATCAAATCCAACTTTCCTACCTTTCTTTTCAGAATAATATTTTTTAACACTTTGTCTAACTGTAATTTGGATCCAAACTTGTTGACCTTTAGATAAAGAGCCTAGAAATTCAATAACTGGAGTAATAGGATCAATTTTAAATTCTTCTTTAGTCCCTGTTTTTAACTCCTCAAGCTGTTTATAGGTTTTGATAGGTTCAGCATCATGTCCCAATTTAGTAAATTCACAACCCCAAAGATTCCAGTCTCCATTTCTTTTATATTGAGCAACTTTATATGTATAATCCTCAGCTTCTATTATTTTAGCTTGCGGAAATTGAGCATAAATCTGTGTCTCTACTAATTTCCTAACTCTAGTTGGAGTACGAATAAAGAAGTGAACTCGCCCATCAATAGAAACTATCTCAAGAGAGAACCAAAAAACTGGGGATCCTTGAATATATTTTTCCCAAAGTCCTTTTTGGCTTTTATGATACAAAGCATTTGAAAAGATTAATTCCATTGCCGACGGAGTTTTTACTACATCACGAGGAACCTGTATCTCTAAGAGAACCCATTCAATCCCCATTATAAATCGTTCTTGTCGATATTCATGCCATAAATGTAAAGCAGCAATCGCCAGAGGAATAATCATTGAATAACCAATTCCAACTATTAGAATCTGCAATAAATTAAAAGAATGTATCCCAAAAAATGTTTCTATCACGCTTTTATTATACCAAATTAAATGTCTACAATAAAGCTAAAGTATATAATCCATTTTTATTTTTTTTAAAGTATTTAAAATTTTGGAGATTGACTAAAATAGTATTTTTTTTCAAGTATCTTTCTTTCATAACTTGTCTAATAATGTCATCTTTTGACATAGGTCCATTTTTTTTGATTAATTCTTTTATAACATCACGAACAACTCCTCTTTTATACCCCCATTCAGATAAGGCATAGATTCCACGCCCAACAAGTACAAAACGGGGATCTTTTATAAGTTCATTATGACAAGTCGCAACATGGCATTTTTTATCAAAAGTATCTGCCACAGCTTTGGCGACTTCTCTAAAATGCATTGGACTGCCATGTTTACGCATCATCAAGTAAGCATAATCTTTAACACCTCTAGTTTTTATATTTGATGAAGTTGCCTTCCCCCATTCTCCAAGAGGATTTTTACTAAGTTTTTTTGACATAGATAACCATCTCCTAACAATTTCTTCATTCTTATATTCTTCGGACAAATCTTTAACTTGGTCTAAAAATCTATCAATAAGATCACTTTCAAGAATTAATTCTTCATCAGAAATATTTTCGTAAAGTTTTTTAAGAGAATTGTGAACTACTTCAGAAACATCACTATTCACACTCCATCTGGTTTTAAAATGACTATCTTCTTTATGTTTGATAAAATCATCTCCTAATGTTAAATAAAAATTAATATTATTCTGCACTAATTTATCCTTTGAAAGATGGTTGATAAAATCATGTTCCGATATGATTGCCCCAAGCGAATTCATTAATTTTTTTAATTCTTCAAAAACATCTTTTTCATTTTTAAAAGATTCAGATTTTCTTATGAAATTAAGAGCTGCACTTTCTATCTGACGAACACGTTCACGGGTAATACCATACTTTTTACCAATAGCCTCTAACGTTTTACGCTCAGTTTCCTTTGTTAATCCAAATCTACTTGTTATTACATCATGCTCTCGCGGAGACAAATCAGAAAGTATTCTTTTGGTAACTTGTTTTGGTTTAAATGAAATTTTGTTAGTCATTTGAATTAAAAGAATTAAAATAATAATTTTTAGCTATACCGATAATATCAATAATATCACTAGTATTAAGTAAAGTCAATTTATTTAAAAAATTAAATAAAACTAAGAATGTATAGAATATTATTTTTTCTTAGCTCCAGATTTTATTCGAAATCTATCTTGTTCGGTTAATATTTTTTTACGCAAACGGATATTCTTAGGCGTAATCTCTAAAAATTCATCTTCGGCTATAACTTCAAGACCTCTTTCTATAGATAACTTATAAGGTGGTTTTACATTTATAGCCTCATCTGCTCCACTAGAACGCATATTTGAGAGTTGTTTACCTTTTGTAGGATTAACAGACATTTCATCACCTTTAGCGACATTGCCAACAACCATTCCTTCATAAACTTCATCACCATGTTTTATATAAAGAATTCCTCTCTCCTGTAATGTCCATAAAGAAAAAGCCGCCGCCTTACCGCTGACCATGGAAGTCATTGACCCAACATCTCTCTTCTTTAAGAAGCCAGCATAATCTTTAAACCCAATAAAGCGAGAAGAAAGAATTCCTTCCCCTTTTGTGTCAATCACAAATTGCCCACGGTAGCCAAGTAATCCTCTCGTTGGTATTTCAATAAACATTCTGACAGAATTATCTTTTTCTTCCATTTTTGTTATCGTTCCACGACGAGCTGTTAATTTTTTTATAACAGAACCTGAATAAATATTTTTAACATCAATTGTGACTTCTTCATACGGTTCCAATTTTTTATCTCCCTCATATTTTATGATAACGTGTGGCTGAGATACTTGAAGTTCAAAATTCTCACGTCTCATATTTTCAAGGAGTATCGCAATATGAAGTTCTCCTCTGCCATAAACAAGATATCCTTCTTGTTTTTCTTCTTCATCTAATCTATCAAAATCTATTCGGAGACCGACATTCATTTCAAGTTCTTTCTCTAATCTCTCACGGATTTGTCTATAGGTTATAAACTTCCCTTCTCGCCCAGCAAAAGGAGAATCATTAACCAAAAAATTTAAAGAAATAGTAGGTTCATCAATTGTGATAGAAGGTAAATTAGGGGTGCTTTCTTTGTCACATATCATTTCCCCGATAAAAGCATCAGGTATTCCAGCAATCATAATTATATCTCCAGCTGTTGTGAGACTAACTTCTTTTCTTTCTAATCCTTCAAAAGTAAAGAGCTTACTAATTTTTGCCGTCCGAGAGATATTTTCACTATCTTTCATAATAATCTTTGAACCAACTCTAATTGAACCTGCATAAATTCTAGCTATAGCTAAACGACCGAGGAAATTATCATAACCAAGATTAAAAATTTGGGCTTGGAGATCCTTGTCTTTATTCAATGAAGCTAATGGAACTTCTTTTAAAATCAGATCTAGAAGAGGATTCAAGTTTTTTGAATCATCGGTAAGATTTAATTTAGCTATTCCTTCACGACTAATAGCATATATAGTCTTAAAATTAAGTTGTTCTTCAGTAGCACCTAGCTCTAAAAATAATTCAAGTATTTCTTCATGAACTCTTTCTGGATCGGCAGCAGATTTATCAATCTTATTTATAACAACTATTGGTTTAAGTCCAAGCTCCAACGATTTTTTTAGAACAAAACGAGTCTGAGGCATAGGACCTTCCTGAGCATCTACCACCAAAAGAACCGAATCCACAGCTCCAAGAACTCTTTCAACCTCAGAACCAAAATCTGCATGCCCAGGGGTATCAACAATATTTATTTTAGTACCTTTATAATTAATAGAAGTATTCTTTGAATATATAGTAATACCTCTTTCAAGTTCAATTGAATTTGAGTCCATTGTTACCCCCTCTTCAACCATTCCACATTGTCTCATCAATTTGTCAGTTAAAGTAGTCTTGCCATGATCAACATGAGCAATAATAGCAATGTTCCTAATTTCTTTTATAGAATCTACATTCATATCATTTTTGAAAAATAAAATCGCCTTTCAAGCGAATATATTTTTATGTATATCACACCTTCTCTAATTTGTAAAATCATTTAACTAATAATCTTATTATATCGTGGTAGGTAATTACAACCATGAAAATCATCAACAGGGCAAAACCTATAGAATTTACTATATTGGCAATCTTAGGTTTAATACGTGAACCTTTAATTTTCTCAATTAAAAGAAAAAGTAGCCGACCTCCATCAAGTGCTGGAAATGGAATTAAATTTATAACAACTAAATTGATAGAAATAAGAGCTGTGAGAGAAAGTAAATAAATAAAACCAAAATTAGCAGCCTCACCAACTATTTTGATAATTCCAATAGGCCCAGAAACATTCGCTAAGCTCCCATGTCCAGATAAACTATTAGCTATCAATGAATAAAAACCAACAATAGTTTTAATAGTTAAATTATATGATAATTTCAGCCCTTCAAAAATAGCTTTATAAACTGGCAGGTGGAGTGTTCCTATTGTATCCATACTAATTCCTACCATAGCTATTCCATTAGCTTTATTAAATTTGGGAATTACATTTATTTGAATCGCTGTCTTCCCTCTTATTATTGAAAAATCTATTTTTTCATTTGAATGTTTCTTAACAAAAGATTGAACAACCTTTGGAGTTAAAAGATTGCTAGAAGTAGTTAAAGTTGTGGTTTTGCCATTATTAGTTGTAAGAGCAGAAATTTTATCTCCAGATCTAAGACCTGCTTTCTCTGCTGGACTTCCAGAAACAACACCAACAACCGTTAGGGCTTGATTTTCTATAATTGCACCCTTAGGGGCCACTGATACAGATGTAGGTAACCCAGAAATAAAGCCGATAGAAAGTAGTAACCAAGCCACAATAAAATTCATAGTAACACCAGCTAACAAAACTAGAACTTTTATATACCATGGTTTATTTACAAAACTTCTATCATCAGAACTATTATTTGATTCTTCAGTTTTTGCTGGTAACTCTTCTGGATTTTCCCCATAAATTTTAACATAACCCCCAAGAGGTAAAGCATTAAAATTATACGTTGTCTCACCTATTTTTTTACCAAAAAGTTTTGGCGGAAAGCCAAACGAAAATTCATCTACTCTAATATTAGATTTTTTAGCAACAATAAAATGCCCAAATTCATGGGACAAGACAAGTACTAATAAAATTATGATAAAAATAATTATTGACATTATCATCGGAAATATAATAGCATATTTAACAATAAATAACACAAATCAGACCTTAGAAAAATCAATTCAGGAAAATAAAATGGTTCTGATTTTTAATTATTCATTAAATCAGTTTCTTTTTTAATAAAAATTTCTTCAAGATTTTTATTTGCTTCTTCAACACATTTCTGAATATCATCTTTGGCTCTTTTCCTATTATCTTCTGATAAGTCAGATGTTTTATCAATTTCATCTTGTCTTTCTTTTCTAACATTAATCCTAGCATTTTCCATTTTCTCTTTTAAAATCTTTATCAAATCAGATCTATTTTCTGTTGTTAATAAAGGAAAAATAATTCTGACACCTTCTCCGTCTGAAACTACAGAAAGCCCCAAATTAGAACTCATAATAGCGGTTTCAATATTTTTAATATGACTCTTATCCCAAGGAATAATTCGTAAAGTTTTAGAATCTTCAATAGAAATTTGAGCTATATTTTTTATAGGCATTTTACTTCCATAATTTTCTACCATAACATTATCCAAGACCATTGGAGTTGCATGCCCAGTACGAATAGAAGAATATTCTTTAATCAACCATCCTTCTATTTTTTTTAATTTTAATTTTAATTCTTGTGTATTATACATTTTATTTTCTTTATTTAATCTCAAAGTAAAAAAAAACTTATAAGCTATATTATAGCACAAGTGCTATGTCTTCTAAAATCATTTTAATTGAAACTCCGGGTAAATTTAAATATTCTCGCTTCTCTTGTAATTCTTTTAAAATAAATTGAATTTTTTTATTTGTTTTATCCGCTTTAAATTTTTCAAAAATAATTTTTTCAATTTCATCAATAAATTTTATAGAAGCAAAACGTAAATTACTATTGCTCTGAGAATTTTTATATTCTTTAATCATTTTATTTATAAAATCTATTCTCTCTTTAGGTTTTAATAAGACAAATTTACTAGCTTCACTTACAATAGAATCATTTTCTTTTTTTGTTGTATTCACTATCTGGACTCTTGAACGAAGAGTATCAAGTAAAATTGAAGAATTAGGAACAATAATAAAAAAATGAGTGTTAGGAGTTGGTTCCTCTATGATTTTTAAAAGAGTTCTTTCTGCATCATGATTTATAAAATTAGTTCCAATAATGCAAATCTTTTTATTATTTCCAATAGCTAATTTATTGTGCCATTCTTTTATATCATGGCTATCTGATACAGAAAAAGAATCATAAATTTTCATAAAAACATCTAAACTTGGAGTAGAAATTTCTCCTCGTCCTTCTAAAAATTTATAAAGATTACGACTGGTAATTTCTGGATCACCTTCTACAATATAACTATGATATAAATTCTCTGGAAATAGCTTATTAAAATTATCCATATTTTAAATTAAAGATTCTAATAAAAACAGGAACTTAATTTTTCATTATTACTTTTTAGAAATAATTGCTTTTTTGAATTTTCCTAAATGATCTAAAGCTTCTCCTGTTCCTTTAGCTACACACAAAAGTGGATCTTCAACAACATGAGCTTTAACTCCTGTTCTTCTATAAATAAGATCTGGTAGATTCCTAAGTAAAGATGACCCCCCAGTCATTATTATTCCATCATCAATAATATCAGCTGCTAATTCAGGTGGAGTTTGAGAGAGAACATCTTTTATAGCTTTAATCATTAAGCGTAATTCTTTGTCTATGGCCGTTACAATTTCATTAGTTGAAATTTGAGCTGTTCGAGGTAATCCTTGTATAAAATCTCTTCCTTTAATAGTTATCGTTAATTCTTCTTCCAAAGGAATTGCCGCTCCTATTTTAATTTTAATTAATTCAGCTGTTTTATCACCAATAGCAAGACTAAATGTTTTTTTTATGTAATCAGTAATTGCTTGATCAATTTTATTACCAGCACACTTAATAGAAGTTGAAGAAACTATTCCACCTAAAGATATAACTGCAATATCTGTTGTTCCCCCTCCAACATCCATTATCATATGTCCTTTTGATTCTTGAATTGGAATACCTGCTCCGATAGCTCCCAAAATTGGTTCACGCACCACATAAGCATTTTGAGCTCCAGCTCTTACTGCTGCTTCAACGACTGCTCGTCTTTCGGTGGAAGTAATTCCAGCCGGAACTGAAACCATAACATCTGGTTTGAATATATTATATCTACCTAATGTTTTTGTGAAAAAATATCTGAGCATTGCTTCTGTCACTCTATAATCAGCAATTACTCCATCCTTCATCGGACGATAAACGATTATATTATCTGGAGTTTTACCAATCATTTCTTTAGCTTCAATTCCAATAGCAATAATAGTATTATCTTGTTCAGAAACTGCCACCACAGAAGGTTCATTAAGAACAATTCCCTTTCCAGGTAGAAATACTAAAGTATTAGCGGTTCCTAAATCAATACCTAATTTTTTCGTGAATAATCCCATATGTAGTCCACTATAACATAAAATTTACTAATACATATATAGTCGCCCTTATTAGTTTGTGTTAGGATATAAATATGTATATTGTTACTGTTATTCCGATTAAAAAAGGACTTCCAAAAGAATACTTGACATATTTTTCATCAACTAATATACCTTTAGGGCATATCGTAGTTATTCCTATTAGGTTTAAAAATATTAATGCCATTGTTGTTAACATAGAAAATGCTAGAGATCTAAAATCTGATTTGAAAACAAGAAACTACAAACTCAAAAAGATAATACAAATTAAAGGACCCTCCCCTTTCACTCAATCATTTTTTACTGCTTGTAAAAAAATGAAACAATATACTCAAGGAAATCTTGGAGCAATTATAAAAACATTTTTACCAAGTGTCTTTTTAGAAAACTATAATGAATTAGAAATTCCAATAATAGAAGAAGCTAAGCAAAAAAAGACAGAAGTTTCTAGTAACATTAAACATGAAAAATTAATTTTTCAAAATTTAACTCCTGATCGTATGAGTTGGTATAGAACTCTTATTCGAGAAGCTTTTGCTAAAAAAGAATCTGTTTTCATTTGTGTTCCTACTCGCTATGATATAGAAAAAATTAAAACTGAATTATTTAAAGGTATAGAAATCTATGTTTTTTCTTTTCATAGCGATATGACTAAAAAAATATTAATTAGTAATTATAATAAAGCTATTACAGAAAATCATCCAATTCTTATCATTGGAACTGGAATGTTTCTTTCCATTCCTCGAGCTGATATAAAAACAATTATTATAGAACATGAAAGCTCTGATGCTTATAAACAATTAACTAGACCGTATCTTGATATTCGTAGTTTTGCAGAAATTCTTTGTTCCTTGAAAAATATAAAATTAATTTTTGGAGATAGTCTACTTAGACCAGAAACACTTTATAGAAATGAAAATAAAGAGCTTGGTGAAGTCTCTGCTCCTCTTTTCAGAATTGCTCAGACAGACAGACAGCTTGTAATTAATATGAAGGAAGAAACAAATGCTGGCGAAAAGAAAAAATTTAGTGTTTTATCTGAAACTACAAAAAAAATGATTACTTACGCTATTTCTAAAAATGAATCAGTGTTTCTTTTTTCTGTGCGAAAAGGGTTAGCTCCTGTTACTGTATGTCATGATTGTAATAATGTTTTACTTTGTCCAAATTGTTCAACTCCAATAGTTCTTTATGAAACAAAGAAAAAAATTGACGGAAAGACAATAAGTCATCGCCTTTTTATGTGTAATAAGTGTGGCAGAAAGGAAACGGCAGAAATACGTTGTCCAGAATGTCTAAGTTGGAATTTAATACCCCTTGGAATTGGAACAAGCAGAGTGTATCAAGAAGTAAAAAAATTATTTCCTAAAGCTAATATTATTCAAATAGACAAAGAATCTACTCCAACTATTAAAGAAGCTAAAAATGCAATAACCCAATTCAATAAAAATCGCGGAAGTATATTAATTGGAACCGAGATGGTCTTTTCTTATCTAGACACTAATATCATTCATAGTGCCATTATTTCTCTGGATGGATTAATGTCAATTCCAAGTTTTAATATCACCCAAAAGATATTGCATATTATAGAAAAATTAAACTATATCACCGAGAGAAATTTAATAATTCAAACACGATTAGAGGAAAATCATATTCTTAGGCATATTTTAAGTGGTAATGTATTACCTTTATATAGAGAAGATTTAAAAGAAAGAAAACAATTTGGCTATCCTCCTTTTAAGAGATTAATTAAAATAACATTTAGCGGAACAACTAAGGAAACTGAAAAAGCAAGAGAATTATTAAATAAATTATTCAATAATTATGATCCCCAGATATTTAGTGCTTTTATTGGAAAAGTTAAAGGTCAATATGTCACCAATACTGTAATTAAAATTGATCCAACCTTATGGCCATTACCTATAAACGACAAAATAATTATAAATAAAGATTTATCAAACAACTTATCTCTACTCCCCCCTTCATTCTTAATTAATGTTGATCCTGAAGATTTATTATAAAATGGAATAAATAAAGAATTTTCTTATAAAATCTTGCTTAAATTCAAATGATATGATATTATATTGTCCATATGATTACAGTGATTGAGATTAAAAAAAATTCAAACGAGAGTAATATGAGTCTTATCCGTAGATTCAGCCGAAGGGTTAGAGATTCTGGAATTATTCAAAAAGTAAAAAGTAAGCGCTTTAATGAAAGAGCTCTTTCTAAGATTAAAATAAAAGAAGCAGCTCTTAAAAGGATAGAAAGAAAGAAAATAAATGAAAAACTTTACAAATTAGGTAAAGAAATTAAAGGACATAAGAGAAGGAGATAATTAAATTTATTATATGAAAAGTCCTGAATCTTGTATAATTACAAATAAAACAAAAGGCAAGCTACCAAGCTTGCCTTTTGTCTCTATAAAAAATACCATCCTTGGTGAAAAATATGATTTAAGCATAGGAATACTTTCTCCAGCGAAACAGAAAGAAATCAATAGAACTTATAGAGGAATAAATGAAACAACAAATATATTATCTTTTCCCTTCTCTAAAAATTCTGGTGAAATAACTTTAGATTTGTCTAAAATAAAAAAAGATGCTCATCTTTTTGGAATGACATATCCTAATTTCTTTAAATATCTACTTATCCACGGATTATTACATTTGAAAGGATTCAAACATAGTAGTATAATGGAGAAAGAAGAAAAGAAATTTTTTCAGTTGTTATCTTAAAAAGCTTTTCTTAACTACTCATGATAAGAAATAATTATATTTGTGGAATTGATATAGGAACTTATATGACTAGAGTTGTAGTCATTGGATATGATAAGGATAATAAAAAACCTCTAGTTATTTCGGTTGGGCAAACTGAAAGTCAAGGAATGAGACGTGGCTATATCAGAAATATAGATTTAGTTTCAGAAAGTATTAAAAGAGCGGTTGAACAAGCTGAAAAAACTCCTGGAGTAAAAATTAGAAAAGCTTTTGTTTCTATCGGAGGAATAAGCCTTAATTCAACAACTTCAACAGGATCAGTTGTTATTTCTAAATCTGATCAAGAAATAACTAGTTTAGATGTTTCAAAAGCGATTGCTCTAAGTGAAAAAAGTTTGAATCTTTTAAATAGAAAGATAATTCATGTCATTCCAATTGCTTATAAATTAGATGGCAAAGAACTTTATGTCAGGCCAGAAGGAATGCGTGGCGTTAAACTTGGGGTTAAAACTCTCTTTGTCACTTGTCTTAAACAAAATGTTGATGATTTATCTACTGCTTTTGCTTTGGCTAAAATAGAAATCCAAGATATTATAGCTTCTCCAATAGCCGATGGTAATATTCTTTTAACTCTTAAACAAAAAGTAGCAGGTTGTGCTTTAGTAAATATCGGGGCAGAGACAGTATCTCTAGCCTGTTTTGAAAATAACTTATTGATTTCTCTGCAAGTCTTTCCAATTGGTAGTATAGATATTACAAAAGATATTGCTCTTGGTTTGAAAATTTCTCTAGAGGAAGCTGAAAGTATTAAATTGGGTAGTATAATTGGAACGGATTATCCAAAAAAGAAAATTAATGAAATTATAGAGGCGCGATTAATTGATATTTTTGAATTAATTGGAAATAATTTAAAGCGTATTCATAGAAACGAACTTCTTCCTGCTGGAATTATTTTTACAGGTGGAGGAAGTTATATAAATAATATAGAAGAATTGGCTCGCAACCAACTGAAACTTCCGGTCCACATCGGCCCGATTGAAGCAAGTGTAAATAATAGATTTAAAGTTAGAGATACATCTTGGTATACAGCATTTGGTTTAACTTTATCCGCTAACGAAAATTCCTCTAACGAAAATATAAAAAGTTTGGTTAATAATAATTTAACACAAGTTAAAATCTTTATTAAATCTATTCTATCTCAACTTTTACCTTAAATTTTTAAAAGGCAACATAATCTTACCTTCATTAATACATTTGCTTTTTATGTCAGAATTGATAATATATAAGTATTGATCTGTTGCCATTGGTCAGACAACGACTATACATTCGTAATTTAATATTTAACAATTTATCGCTCTATAAAACCATTATAGAGAGAAATAATACAATTTTATATGCCTAAAATTAATCCAGAAATAGAATCATTCGCTAGAATAAAGGTTGTTGGTATCGGTGGTTCTGGTAAAAATGCTTTAAACCATATGATTAGCTCAAGAGTTAAGGGAGTTGAGTTTATTGCAATGAATACAGACACCCAAGATCTTCATAATTCTTTAGCCGAAAAAAAAGTTCATCTTGGTAAAAATCTTACTAAAGGTCTTGGAGCAGGGATGGATCCTGAGGTTGGTAAAAGAGCTGCAGGAGAAACAAAAGCAGAAATCCAAGATGTTATTAAAGGTGCTGATATGATATTTATAGCTTGCGGTATGGGAGGAGGTACTGGAACAGGAGCTGCTCCAATTGTGGCTCAAGCTGCTAAGGAACAAGGAATTCTAACAGTTGCAGTAGTTACTAAACCTTTCTCATTTGAAGGTAATCAACGAATGAAAATAGCTGAAACGGGCTTAGCTGAACTTGAACGTGAAGTTGATGCTATTATTGTAATTCCTAATGATAGATTAATTGTAATTTCAGGAAAAGAAGTTGGCTTCAAACAAGCTTTTGCTATGTGTGACGAAGTCCTTAAACAAGCTGTTGAAGGAATTTCTGAATTGATAACTACCCCAGGAATGATTAATGTTGATTTTGCTGATATAAAAGCAGTTATGTCTGATTCAGGAAGTGCTTTGATGGGTATTGGTGTCGCTGCTGGTGAAGGTAGGTCAGAAAAAGCTGCTTTAGCTGCAATTAATTCTCCCCTTCTAGATCTTTCTATTTCTGGAGCCAGAGGAGTTCTTTTTGCTATTTCAGGTGGTGATGATTTAACTATCCACGAAATACAAGAAGCTGCAAAAATTATAACAGAATCTATAGACAAAGAATCAACTGTTATTTTTGGAACTATAAATGATGAAAAACTTAAAAAAGGCGAAATGAAAGTTACAGTTATTGCTACAGGTTTCCCCACTGATGCTCCTAAACGTTCTCTCTTTCAAAGTCAAAATAAAGATAATGACCAATTAGGAAATAGTAATACAGGAGAAGATAATGATGAATCTACAAACAAAGACTCTGAAAAAAATAATTCTGAAGAATATCTAAAGAAAAATAATAAAAATAATAAAAAGGGAAAAGAAGAAGATGAATTATTTATAGATGACACAGATGACTGGAGCACTGTGCCAGCATTTTTAAGAAGAAAAAAATAATATTATGTATGATCTAGTAATTTTAGGAGCAGGCCCAGCCGGAACAGCCGCTGCCGTTTATGGGGCACGCAAACAATTAAAAACTGCCATAATTCTTAAAGAATTTGGCGGACAATCAATAGTTTCAGAGAAAATTTATAATTGGATAGGTACACCAGAAATATCTGGGACTGATTTAGCAGAAAATCTTAAAAAACATATCCTTTATTATAAGGGTCCCTTTTTAGATATCGTTGAGGGAGAAACAATAGACAAGATAGAAAAAAATGACAAAGTTTTTATTATTAAAACAGAGTCGGGAAAAAGTTATACTTCCAGATCTATTTTAGTAGCAACAGGAAGTAGTAGAAGAAAATTGGAAGCTATCAATGCTGACAAATTTGAGCATAAGGGTATTACTTATTGTGCATCTTGTGATGGTCCTCTTTTTGCTGATAAAGATGTTTTGGTGATTGGTGGCGGTAATGCTGGTTTTGAAACTTCAGCTCAACTATTAGCTTATTGTAAAAGTGTAATTATGGTTCATCGTAGTGAAAACTTCAGAGCTGATGAAATAACAGTTGAAAAAGTTATGAAAAATTCTAAATTTAAAGCTATAAGAAATGCACAGATTACGAGGGTAGATGGTGATAAATTTGTTAATTCATTAACTTATACAGATAAAATTACGGAAAAAGAATATACCTTAAAAACAGATGGGATATTCGTTGAAATTGGTCAAATTCCTAATACTAATTTTATGAAAGATATAGTTGAGTTAGATAGAATCAATAAAATTGTTGTTGATCCGATGACTCAAATGAGTTCCATTCCAGGAATTTGGGCTGCTGGAGACTGCTCAAATGGCAGATACCATCAAAATGGTATCGCTGTTGGTGATGCTGTTAAAGCCATAGAAGATTTATATATTTGGCTACATAAGAATAAATAATTTTTCTATTTCTATTTTTGTATTATTCTGTATTATTTTTTGAATTTTCTTTTAGAAGCTTTTCTAGAACCTTTAATTCAGATTTATAATTAGGCTGGAATACTTCTATCATATTTTCTAGTGGGACTGCTTCTATTTTTTCCCCTTCCGAACTAGCTAACTTCACAAGGTCTGTCAGATAATATTCGTTCTGTGAATTCTCATTTTTTATATTATTTATATTTTTCCAAAGCCAGTGAGAATCAAAAGCATAAAGAGCTGGATTTATTTCCATAATTTTCTTTTCATCTTCGTTGGCATCCTTATATTCAACAATTCCAATTACTTTATTATCTTTATTTCTGATAATTCTACCAAGATTTATAATTCCAGCTCTCCATTCATTAAAATCAGGTAATACTACTGTTCCTAAAGTTACAGTAGCTTTTTTTTCTGTATGTATTTTAACAATTCTTTCTATTGTATCTTTAGAAACTAACGGCTGGTCGGTGGACAAAACAACAACTACCTTATGTTCAGGATGAGTATAATCTTTAGCTGATAAAACCGCATGACCAGTTCCAAGTAATTCTTCTTGATATGCATAATTATAACCTGAGCCTATCACATCAAATATCTTCTCTTTTTTATGCCCAACAACTATCACAGGGTCAATTTGTAAATCTAGGTTATCTAAAGTATCTAAAATGTGTCTCAAAAAAGGTTTACCATTAAGCATAGCAAGAGCCTTAGGTTCATCAGACTCCATTCGCTTCCCCTTCCCAGCTGCTAAAATAATTATTTGTGTATCGTCCATAATTATAATTATAAAATATAAAGTTAAAATTAATAATCTTATTTATTGGTATATGAATAATCTATACTTGGAATAATTATCATATTTTTATGAGTAATATAATAATTAGCTACAAAAATAATTCCAATTATAGCTAGGAAAATTAATCCATTAGTTATTAAGTCAATATGGTGATTTCTCATTTTTATAACAATATAAAGAATCAAAGCAATGGTAATTAATCCAAAGACTATATATAAAATAGTATCCATAGTATTACGAGGTGAAGCAAATGCTTTCTGCCAAAAAGTAGGCTTAATAACATTAATTTTTACTATATTATTTTGATTTGTTTTTACCGAAGTATTTATATTATTGGGAGTATTATTAACGCCTATATTTATTTTATTTGTTTCAGTTTCAGCTCCTAAAACATTAGCTTCATTAATTGTCTTTAGATTATTTGTTTTCTTTATATTCTTAGTTATTGCTATATTTTTACTACTTTTACTACGATTACTATGAACTACGGGAGCAATATAAATCCTGGGTAGAGGATTTGCATATTCTTGTGCTACAAATATTGTTTTTCTACCTTTATATATACCTTCAGCAACTCCTGTTCCTATTTCTGTATAATTTATTTTTTCAATATTTGCTCTGTGGGGAGGACTAGCCATCCAAGCCAAAACAACATCTTTAGAATCACTAAAATTAATGGCTAAATTCTCTCCAGCATACTGATAATTATATCCAACTTTCTTAAGCCAATACCATGGAGTTTTACCTTCTGGGCTTGTGTGAGCAAAGTACCCTTTTAGGGCCATATCTTTCGCTTTCATTTCTGCAGCTTTATTTAATAATGGATCTACAATAAGAGGTTTAAGGTGTTGAGTTTCTCGTTCTCCATTAGTCAAATTACTCAAAATAGCTGGTAAGACAGCAGCCATACCTCCATTCATATCTACTTTAGAAACTATTGGAATTAAAAATGTAAAGACCTCTAAAAATACAACAACTAAAAGTATATTGCGAATACTTTTTCTGTGTAATATGTGGGGACGATGATTATTCCCCTCGTGAGGAATAAAATGTTTTTTAAGCCAAGCTAACATATCCGAATTATACACGATAAACCCCCACCTGTAAAGGTGGGGGTTTATCTAAGAAACTTGTAGTTAATTATTTATTTAACACTGCTCTAGTGAGAGGTCCTACAATACCATCTCCTACTAAATGATTTGTTAATTGAAGATAAATAACACCGGCTTTTGTTTTAGGTCCAAAGATACCATCTTTTGGACCACAATTAAAGTCAAGATTCTTTATGAATGTTTGAAGTTGTTTGACTTCATCTCCCTTAGAACCAGAAGCAAGCCTCAAACTAAAGTTATATGTTTCAGCACCAAGAACTTGACCAGCTGGAGCAGTTGGAGTTGTTGATATTGGAGCTGCTACTACAACAGGAGAAACTACAGGAGCCACTACGGGTGTAGAAGCTACTGGAGCAGGGGTAAATGTTCCACCACCAGCGGTTGTAATAATTGGAGTTTGAGTATAAGTGACAAAAGTTGAGAAGTGTTTAGTCCAAACAATTAAATCTGTATCATTAGTAGCATCAATTTTACATGAGGATCCTGCTGTTAGAGTTGGAGCAGTTAAACTATTACAAACATTAGTAATTTCTGTAAAAGTACCAGCATGATTATACCAACCAACTAATTTACCAGCTTGCCCGGTAAAAGTAAGTTTAACCGCTTTATCAAAGGTCAAATCTGAATCACTAGATCCAATTGAAATTGCTGAAGTAACATTTACACTACTGTATCCGTCAGGTGTTTTAATTGTTGTAGTTGTAGCCGTTGGAGCTTCTATTGTTCCATCCCAAGAAGAATTACCAGTTATGGTAGTTCCTGCTGGAATTGTTGCTGTAACTTCAACACCATCACTTGTTCCATTTTTTGTAACTTCACTAGGTGTCTTTGCTGAAATATCACCATCAATAGTTGACTCAAAAGTTGTCATATCAGAAGTAGTGAACCAAGGGGAATAAGTTACATTTTTACTTACATACACACCTAGACCATTTGGGTTGAGACCGCCAGCGGCAATTGGATCCCATGGACCTGTTTTATCTCCCCACCAGTTACTCGTAGCATCTACTGTGTATCCGGTAGTAGTATCATTAGTATCCACGGCTACGCCACCAAAGTCGGCTTTTCCACCATCAAACTTATTATTACTAATCGTTGCACTGCCACCATCTGGATTGTCTTGGAAGAAAATACCAAACTTGTCATACGCAGCTTGTGGGTCAGTCGCTGTAGCACTGAGAGTCTTAAAGGTGTTACCCGTTATGCTCGCGTTTGGCGTTGGTCCCTCAAGACCAATCGCGTGAGTCCCGAAACCTGAAAGGTTTGAGAAAGTGTTGCCGGCAATGGTAAGCCCAGCGCCTTGGCTGTTATCCGTGTATATGCCGTAAGCTATTGCATATTGAGGAGTTGCATCACTGGAAGAAACAGTGGTTTTAATGCTATCAAACGTATTGTTACTAATGGCAATTCCTGTACTTGAGGCAACGGTACCAGTACTATAATTACCTACATAAACACCATACACTGCACTATCAGAGCTTTTTATGTTGCTGAATAAGTTATGTGCAATAGTCATAGTAGATTGACCAGCTCCAAGATAAATACCCTTGGCACTTGCTCCCGTAATATCGTTAAAGATATTGTACGCGAAGTTTTCATTACTCATTCCAGACGCAACACTAATTCCGACCGAACCATTTGGACTAATCGTAAATCCGTTTAATGTAACGCCAGAGCTCTTAACAGTTACAGAGGTTCCGGAAGACGGGTCAATCGCTGCTTCAGTATTACGTGATATTGTACCATTCGGATCTATCGCCGCATTTGCACTTATAATTTTTACCGCTCGATTAACAACTACATTTTCAGGATAATTACCTGCAGCCACATGAACCGTGCCGAAAGGAGTCGTGGTTGAAAGTGCCGTCGCATCAACACCATTTTGTATTTTCGCG
>CAYNYY010000002.1:32335-50752 GCA_964401625.1 uncultured Candidatus Saccharibacteria bacterium | reverse complement strand
GGGAATGGATAACCTCTGAAAGCATCTAAGAGGGAAGCCAACTTCAAGATTAGGAATCGTTTGAGAAACCTAAGAGATGATTAGGTTGATAGGCACTAGGTGTAAGCACAGCAATGTGTTCAGCTGAGGTGTACTAATCGTTCGATTCCTATTAGGAATTGTGAAAATCATTATTATTACACTCACTCTGTTGAAACAGAGAAAATAGCATTCAGTTTTCAGATATTATCTGTCTGTTTTTCAAAATTTAAGTAATTTTTGATTTGTTGTTTTTTTGTATAAAATTATAACAAACTTAATTTGAATTTTTTGTTCTGGTGGTTTGGTAATGAGGTCACACCCGATTACATTCCGAACTCGGAAGTTAAGCTCATCTGCGCCGATGATACTCTTTATGGGGAAAGTAGGTTGCCGCCAGAACAAAGAATTCAAAATAAAATTTAATTTCTGATATAAAATTCCACTTCCAAAACAAAATTCCACTTCAATATGAAGTGGAATTTTGTTAGATTTAATTTTACTTAAAATTAAATCTAACCAGTATCATATTTATGCATATGCGTAGAAATGATACCAATATTTTATTTTAAATTTTTAAAAAAGCAGGACTCTACATTTATAGGAAATTTTGTTATAGTGTATATATGTCATGGGCATCACGCAGACAACTTAAATATATATTGATAATTTTTGGTATTTTTTTACTTTTTATTATTTGGGTTATTTATCCAATCATCTTTAAAAAAGCAACTTGTTTTGATGGAAAATTAGATGGTAATGAAGTCGGAATTGATTGTGGTGGATCTTGTTCGCAAATCTGTCCTTCCGAAGTATCGTCAGCTGTGACTGTTTGGAGTCGGGCTTTTCCAGTTACAGGTAATATTTATAATTTACTTGCTTATGTTGAGAATCCTAATAAAGATGCCGGTGTTCCTAGTATTAAGTATGAATTTAAAATTTATGATAGTAACAATAGGTTAATTGGATTACGAGATGGAAATACTTTTATCCCTCCTGATAAACAATTTGCAGTTTTTGAACCACGATTTAATGCTGGTAAAAGTAAAATAAAAAGTATCTCATTTGAATTTATTCCACCCTTCAATTGGCAAAAAAAGGAGCCTACATTAAATACTTTGCCAATCAATGTTAGTGATATCAATTATAATAGTAATTTGAATTCCTCAAGTTTATCTGCTTTAGTTACGAATAATTCAATTTATAACATCCCAACTTTCAATATCATAGCTATTCTTTATGATGCAAATGGTAATGCTATTAATGTTTCAAAAACTCAGAGAGAAGGTCTCGCTAGTAATAATAAATTACCTATCTCGTTCACTTGGCCAAAGCCTTTAGCCAGTACTCCAGTTAGAGAAGATGTTTTCGTCCAAATTAATCCATTTACAGCTTCATTTTAAAATTATACAGATTAGTTCTGTTCTAAATTAATATATGGCATTTACAAAAAATATTTTTGGTAAGATTAAAAGTGGAATTGATTGGCCATTATTCATTTTTATTTTACCCGTTCTTAGTTTCGGTCTTGTAACGATGAAATCTTTTACTGGACAAACCCCATTTTTTAGTCATCAATTGATATGGATTTCTATTTCTTTTCTTATATTTTTTATATTGTCTTTTTTTGATTTTAGATTTTTGAAAAAAACTGCTATTTTAGTTACTATATTTGCATTTTTCTCAGGACTATTATTATTACTTTTTGTAGTAGGTCATATCGCTAATGGAGCCAAAAGTTGGTTCTCATTTGGATTTTTCTCTTTTCAACCAGCCGACATGATAAAATTAGTTGTTATTTTAATGCTAGCTAAATATTTTTCAATTAGACATATTGAAATTAAGAATTTCAAGCATATATTTATTTCTGGTATTTATGCTTTTATTCCTTTTATATTAGTTTTGCTCCAGCCAGATTTTGGTAGTGCTATCATTATTTTTCTTATTTGGATAGGAATGATTTTAGTTGCTGGAATTTCCAAACGTCATTTATTAATTGTTTTCGGAGCGGGAACTTTAGCATTTATCTTCTTATGGAGTTTTGTTTTTGTGCCCTATCAAAAAGCAAGGATTATGAATTTTGTGCAACCACTTTCCAATATCAGAAGTTCTGGTTATAGCGTTTACCAATCTACAATTGCAGTTGGGTCTGGTCAAATATTTGGTAAAGGGGTTGGTTTTGGGACTCAATCAAGATTAAAATTTTTACCAGAATATCAAACAGATTTCATTTTTGCTGCTTTTGTAGAAGAATGGGGTTTCGCTGGAGCTATTCTTTTATTTACTCTTATCGGACTTATAATTTGGCGGATATTACATATTGCTCTTCTGGGTGTAACTAATTTTGAGATACTTTATGGAGTTGGATTATCTATTTATCTTATGAGTCACTTCGTTATAAATATAGGAATGAACATTGGACTTTTACCTGTAACAGGTATTACTCTGCCATTTATGAGTTATGGCGGATCCCATTTATTGACCGAATTCATAGGTCTTGGAATTTTAATGGGAATGAACCGATATAGACGAATTGCGCATAAAGACGATATGAAAAATGAATTTCTTGGTATATAATTAATTCTTGTAAAGATAATTCATTCTTATGAAAATTTCAAAAACTTATGACCATAATTATTGATGGACGAAAAATTAAAGAAAATATATTAGAAAACATTAAAGAAGAAGTATCTGTACTTCCATTTACTCCCGTTTTTTATGATGTTGTTGTTGGAGATGATAAAACTTCTGCTTTGTATGTTCGGATTAAATCCAAAAATGCAATTTCTGTCGGAATTAAATTTCGTACTATAGAATTTCCAAATTCTATTACAACGGAAGAATTAATTGAAAAAATAGATACTTTTAATAAAGTCCCTCATCTTTGTGGTTTAATAGTTCAATTACCATTACCTAATCATATTGATAGAAAAATAATTCTTGATGCTATTAATCCTAGTATAGATGTAGATTGTTTAGGAAAAGAAGCTAGTGAAAAATTTTATAATGATATTGGAGAAATTAAATACCCTACAGCAATAGCTTGTTTGAATATTTTAGATTCACTTAATTTAGATTTGACAAATAAAAAAATTGTTGTTTTAGGGCAGGGAGTTTTAGTTGGTCGTCCTGTTGCGCATTTACTTCGTTCTGAAGGTTTACAAATTGAAACTATAAATAGTAAAACTGATAATACTTTAGATTTAATTAAAAATGCCGATGTTATTATTTCTGGTATCGGACAAGGTAAATTTATTACAGGAGAAATGATAAAAAAAGGAGTAGTCATTATTGATGCTGGAACATCAGAAGAAAATGGTGCTATAATAGGGGATGTTGATGTTGATTCAGTTATGAATATCGCTTCATATATAACTCCATCACCAGGTGGAGTTGGGCCTGTCACTGTTGCGATGCTTTTAAAAAATGTACTAAAAACTGCTAAAAACAAAAAATAAAATGATTAATACTATCCTATTCAGTTATTTGTTTTCTTTATCAGTCTACCCATCTATTGCATGGTTTTTTCTTTTTGTTTCAAATGTTTTGATATATTTGTTTATTTTAACTGCAATTATTTTTCCAATTATAAAAAACCGAGATTATATTTATGGAATATTAATAGCAGGAACAGGAGCTGTGGCTTGGATTGTTTCTTTCACCATAAAAAATATTTTTATGATTCCTAGACCTTTCATAACACTTCATTTAACTCCTCTTATTTTAGAATCGGGATATTCTTTTCCCTCATCTCATGTTACTGTTATTTCAGCATTATCAATTGTAGTTTGGAAAATGAATCACAAGCTTGGTTATCTATTTTTCTTTTTTACAATTTTAGTTATGTTCTCCAGAGTAATAATTGGAGTACATTATCCGGCAGATGTTATTGGAGGTCTCTTTTTCGGGATAATCACTGGATTTATTATTATATGGTTCTATAAAAAAACCAATAAACTAGCCTTTTTAAGAAAAATTATCTCATAAGTTTACATATTGCTTTTTTTGATAAAAGGTTATAGAATAGGCCTATTATGTTGAAAATAAGAATTACAGCTTTAATCATACTTCTCTTAGGAATAGGAGTTGGCTTTTTTGTTTACCAATCACAAGTAGATTTTACTAATTTAGCTAAAAATGAAGTGCCTAAGGGATTAGCTAATTTCCCTTTCAAATTAGGTCTTGATCTCTCAGGTGGAACTCATCTAGTTTATAAGGCCAATCTTTCTCGTGTTCCTGCTTCTGAAGTTGCTGATTCAATGAATTCTTTGCGTGATGTTATTGAAAGGCGAGTAAATATGTTTGGTGTCGCTGAACCTTCAGTGCAGATACAAAGTGGAGGTCTTACAAATCCAGGAGAACAACGATTGATAGTAGATTTACCTGGTGTAACAAAAGTGGCTAAGGCCATAAAAATAATTGGAGAAACTCCGACACTTGATTTCAGAACAGAAAATCCTAATAAGAATAAAACACAAACAGCTACAGTTGGTAAAAATGGTGTTGCTAAAGTCATTCTAAATCCGCAATATATTAGAACAGATTTAACTGGGCGTTTCTTAAAAAGAGCTACTTTAGAATTTGATCCAACTACCGGTGAACCAGTAGTTGGTCTCCAGTTTAATACGGAGGGTTCAAAACTTTTTGAAAAAATTACATCCGAAAATGTTGGTAAAACAATAGCTATCTTTTTAGACGGAAGGCCAATATCTGCTCCCAGAGTTAATGAAGCTATTAGTGGTGGTCAAGCTCAAATTTCAGGTAAATTTACTCCAGAAGAAGCTAAAACTCTTGTTGGTAGATTAAACTCTGGAGCTTTACCTGTTCCAATTAAATTGATATCAACGCAAACAATTGGGCCATCATTAGGTGGACAAGCGACTTCTGCAGGAGTGGGAGCAGCCATTATTGGGTTCCTAGCTATTGCTCTATTCCTTATTATCTGGTACAGATTACCAGGGTTAATTGCCGTCGTAGCTTTATCTATTTATATTGTTCTAATGTTAGCAATATTCAAACTTCTTCCTGTGGCGTTGACTGCTGCTGGAGTAGCTGGATTTATAATTTCTATTGGAATAGCTGTTGATGCTAATGTTCTGATTTTTGAACGAATTAAAGAAGAATTGAGAAATGGAGATAAGGTCCAAGAATCAATTCATCATGGATTCAAGAGAGCTTGGCTTTCAGTTAGAGATTCAAACATTTCAAGTATTATTACGGCAGTTATTTTGTTTTGGTTCGGGACCACCCTTATTAAAGGTTTTGCCTTAGTCTTTCTAATTGGTGTCATTGTTTCAATGATTTCTGCAATAACAATTACTCGCGTATTCCTCTATACTCTTAGTATTAAACGCACGAATAAATTAACAGGTTTCCTTTTTGGGTCGGGATTAAGTAGTGCTAAAGCTATAACTGCAGATGCAGATACCCCTGTTAATGCAGGTCAAAAATAATATGTTTATTATAAAAAATAAAAAAATATTTGTTACCATTTCGGCAGTTCTTGTTTCTCTTTCAATTATATCTTTACTTGTTTTCGGATTAAGATTTGGAATTGATTTCAAAGGCGGGTCATTTTTGGAAGTTCAATATACTGGCCAGCGACCAACTCAACAAAAAATAGAGAAAGAAATTGGTTCACTTAATGTTGGGGAAGTAATTATCCAACCGATGGGGAAAGAAGGTTTCAGTATAAAATCTCGAGATATTAATGAGGCTGAAAGAGCTTCAATTATGAAAGTTCTTGGTAATAATGTTATAGAAAAGAGTTTCACTTCCATCGGTCCTTCAGTTGGAGCTGAGCTTGTTCGTAAATCTATAATTTCATTTATTCTCGTTGTACTTGGCATAATTTCTTGGATTGCTTTTTCATTCCGTAAGGTTTCTAAACCAGTTTCATCTTGGAAATACGGAGTTATAGCTATTGTTGCCTTGATCCATGATGTGACTATTCCGGTTGGAATTTTTACTATCATTAGCCATTTTTATGGAGTTGATGTTAATACACTTTTCGTGGTGGCAATCATGACTATTCTGGGATTGTCTGTTTCTGATACCATAGTTGTTTTTGATCGTATTCGTGAGAATATTCGTATCGGGAAGTCTAAAGTATTTGAAGAAACTGTTGGAAAAAGTATCAGTCAAGTTTATACTCGTTCTATTGCTACCAGTTCAACTGTTATGATTGCTCTTATTGCTCTTATAATTTTAGGACCAAGTAGTACCAAAATCTTTGCAATTATGTTAGCTGCTGGAATGTTCTTTGGAACTTATTCTTCGTTATTCTTGGCAAGTCCTCTATTAGTTATGGTTAAGAACTATCAGGATAGAAAGAAAAAATAATTCGTATATCAAAAAATTTTCTGGTTTTTCAGAAAATTCTTTGATATAATATACAAGTTATTCTTATAGAATCAATTTATTAAATATTTAATTTTTTTAATTATATGTATATATTACTAGGTGTTCTTGTTGCTTTAATTTTGTTTTTAATTTTCAAGTATAATGGTTTCATCTCTTTAAAAAACCGAGCCAGTGAAGCTTGGGCTGATATTGAGGTTCAGTTAAAACGTCGATATAATCTTATCCCTAATTTAGTGAGTGCTGTCAAAGGTTATGCTGCTCATGAAGCTTCTACCTTTGAGAAGGTAACTGAGGCACGGTCTCAAGCTATGCAAGCTGGAACTCCAAGTGAAAAAGGTAAGGCCGAAAATATGCTTTCTAGTACCTTGAAATCTCTTTTTGCTGTTTCTGAAGCTTATCCAGAATTAAAAGCTAACACAAATTTTCTGGAATTACAGGAAGAACTTTCTGATACGGAAAATAAAATTCAAGCTGCTCGCAGATTTTATAATGGAAATGTTCGCGACTTTAATACTTCCATTCAAATGTTTCCAGGGAACATACTTGCTAATACTTTTAAATTCACGGCTATGGATTTTTTCCAGTTAGAAGATGAAAGTAAAGCAAAAAATCCAGTCAGTGTTAAATTTTAATGGCAACACTTTACACATATCAAGAAAAAAATGTTAGAAAAACATGGTTACTGATGGTCTTGTTTTTGGCTATTATTATTGGTATTGGTTGGGCTTTTAGCTATTATTATAACAATCCATCTATATTAGTTTTTTTTATAATTTTTAGTTTGATTTTAAACATTGTATCTTTTTGGTATTCCGATAAAATTGTTTTATCTTTAGCTAATGCTCATTTAGCTAATAGAAAAGAATATTTTGACCTTTATACTACTGTTGAAAATCTATCAATTACCGCTGGGCTTCCAATGCCTAAGGTCTATGTTATAAAAGATGATGCTCCAAATGCTTTTGCTACTGGTCGCGACAAAAAACATGCTGTCGTGGCTGTAACTACTGGGCTACTTTCTATTTTAGAAAAAAATGAATTAGAGGGAGTCGTTGCTCATGAATTAAGCCATATTGGGAATAAAGATATGTTTCTTTCTACAGTCATTGTCGTTTTAGTTGGCTTTGTTGTTATTTTAGGAGATTTTTTCAGAAGGAGTTTATTTTTTGGTGGAGGTAGAGATGATAATAATGGAGGAACTATTTTAATAATTATTGGAATTGTTCTTTCTATTTTGGCTCCAATCTTTGTTATTTTAATACAATTATCTATTTCTCGTAAACGTGAATTTCTGGCTGATGCATCAGGAGCTTTACTTACTCGTTACCCAGAAGGATTAGCAAGTGCTCTTGAAAAAATTGGTAAGGCTAGTAAACCGATGAAGCATCAATCAAAAGTTATTTCTCATTTATATATTGCTGATCCTAAGGGATTATCTCTTGGAAAAAAAGTTGCTAAACTTTGGGCGACTCATCCGCCGATAGAAAAAAGAATTGAAATATTAAGAAAAAGTATTTGATAAATTGGAGGGGTCGCATAGTGGCCTAGTGCGCTCGCTTGGAAAGCGAGTAAGGGATTAAACCCTTCGGGAGTTCGAATCTCCCTCCCTCCGCTAGATTTAGGTTGAATATTTTTAATATATGTTGATTTTGATATTTTATGATACAATACATGGTATATGAATAACAAAGTATTACTTGCGACAATCATTTCTGTAATTTTAATTGTTGGTGGTTTATATTTTTCTGGTCGTTTGAATAATGTGAACAATACAAAAGAAATAGCCCAAAATAGTGGTTTCGGTGTTGGGCAGGAGGCGATTATGTATAAATCTCCATCGTGTGGTTGCTGTGAAGGTTATGCTAGTGAATTAGAAAAACAAGGGTTTAAAGTTAAAATTATACCGACTGATGATATGGACTCCGTAAAGAAAGAATATAATATTCCAACTGATGAACAAAGTTGCCATACAATTGCTCTAGGCAATTATTTTATTGAAGGACATGTACCAATGAAGGCAGTAGAAAAATTAGTAAAAGAACAGCCAGATATTAACGGTATTGGATTACCGGGAATGCCTTCAGGAAGTCCAGGAATGCCTGGATCAAAACATTCTCCGTATAAAGTATATCAGCAATTAAAGAATGGAAAATTTTTGAAATTTATTACAATCTAATAAAAATAGACTATAATTACATTGATAAAAAAGGGTTAAAAATTTTTAACCTTTTTTTGTCTAATAAAATTTATTTTTTGAAATTGAGAGAAAATTATATTTATGTTATTATAAGTATAATCAAAAAGAGTTACATCAATATCCATACTATAAAAAGTAAATAAAATTATGAAAAAAAATGTAAAATTAAGTGAAACCGAAGAATTATTGAATAGAGGAGTTGAAGAAATAATTGACAGGTCTGATCTTGAGAAAAAATTAAAAAGTGGTAAACAACTTCATATTAAACTGGGGATTGACCCGACAAGTCCTAATATACACTTGGGAAGGTCTATCCCATTACTTAAATTAAGAGATTTTCAAAAGCTAGGACATAAAATTATATTAATTATTGGAGATTTCACAGGTTTAATTGGAGATACTTCAGATAAAGATAGTGAAAGACCAATGTTACAAGAAGAAACTATTAAAAAAAATTTAAAAACATACATTAAACAAGCAGCTAAAATTATTGACATCAAAACAGCTGAAATTCATTATAACAGTGAATGGCTTAACAAATTAGGTTATGTGGATATTGGTCGTCAAGCTGATGTTTTTTCTCTTAATGAATTTATGGCTCGTGAAAATATTAGCCGACGATTAAATAAAGGCAAAAGAGTTTCTTTGCGAGAATTATTATATCCCTTAATGCAAGGCTATGATTCCGTAGAAGTAAAAGCTGATGTTGAGATAGGTGGAACAGATCAGCGTTTCAATCTTCTAGCGGGAAGGGATGTGCAACGTCTTTATAAACAAGAACCGCAAGATATTATTACTAATCCTCTCATAGAAGGATTAGATGGGAGAAAGATGAGTTCTAGCTTTGGAAATGCAGTTAATTTATTTGATACACCTAATGATATGTTTGGAAAAATAATGTCACTTAAAGATGAATTCATTATTAAGTATTTTACATTATTAACTCGAGTTGAGATGAAATTAGTTAATGAATATGAAATAAGCTTAAAAAAGGGTGTAAATCCTCGTGATATTAAAATTAAATTAGCCTCTGAAATTGTGCGGATGTATCACTCTAAAAAAGATGCTCAGTCTGCCGAAGAATATTTTATCAAAACATTTTCTAACAAAGAGATTCCATTAGATTTACCAAAACTTAAACCAAATAAATACGATGTTATTTCAATTTTAATTGAAGCTAAATTAACATCTTCAAAATCAGAAGCAAGAAGAATAATTGAACAAGGTGGTCTTAAGATTGATGGTTTAGTGATAAAAGATATTAGATATACTGTACAGACAGGGTCAGTTTTACAAAAAGGTAAAATTAAATTTATAAAAATACTTTAATTTTATTCAAAAGGTTTTTTAATATAGTATGTTATACTTCAAATATAACTTAGATTTTATTTAATAAAAAATTTAAGTTAATTTTTAAAATTATTAATAATAAATAAAACATTATGAAAAATAAAATTATAATTATTACGACACTTGTTTTTGTATTTGGTTTAGTGTTTGTTGTCTCTAGAGCAAATGCTCATGCTGCTACAAATAATGGTGATAGTAACGAACAAGATATGGGAATAATAGTCCAGGCTCAAACTAATAGTAAACAAACAGAAGATTCTCATATGAATGCTCAAAACTCTGAAAATGAGAACGATTATTCTGATTCAGAAGATTCTTCTAGTGACCGAGAAGATAATAATCAAAATGAAAAAGAATTAGAAGACAAGCAAGATCATAATTCTAATTCCGAAGATTCTTCTAATAAAAAGGAAGATAATAATGAAAGCAAAAACGAAAAAGAATTAGGAGACAAACAAGAGAATAATTCTAACTCTGAAGATTCTTCTAATAAAAAAGAAGATAATAATCAGAATGAAAATGAAAAGGGAGATCAAGGAGAAAATGGAAATTATCAGAAAATGTCAGAAGAAAGAAAAAGTGTAGTAGCCAATGCAGTAGCAGGAATGCTTAAAATTGCAGATACTAATAAAGGAATCGGTGAACAAGTTAAGGTTATTGCTCAGGATCAAAGTTCATATCAAGATGCTATAGAAAAATCATTAGGAGAAGCAGAGGATCGTAGTAGTATTACCAAATTTTTTATTGGACCAAATTACAATAAAATAAATGAAGCTAAAAAATTACTCCAGAAAAGTAAAGTTCAAGTTGATCAGCTAAATCAAATAAAATCACAGGTTACTAATAAAGATGTTGCTCAAAAATTAACAAACCAAATTACTCTTCTTAAAAAAGTAAGTGCTCAAACTGATAAACTTATTAAAGAATCAGAAAGTACCTTTAGTTTATTCGGATGGTTAGTTAAAATGTTTAGCTAGGGGATAATAAAACATGTTTCCTATTGATAATACAAAAAAGAGAATAGGTGTCTTTGACTCTGGAATAGGAGGACTTTGGATTCTGAAGTATTTACAAAAGGAATTACCCTTATATAACTATGTATTTTTTGGAGACCAAATTCATATTCCTTATGGCAAGAAATCGATAGAAGAAATTAAAAATTTTTCTGAAGAAATTACTAAATTTTTGATAAATAAGGGTTGTGGAATAATTGTAATTGCTTGTAATACTGCCTCAGCTGCTTCCTTGGGATACCTTCGTGGGGAATTTCCTGATATTATTTTTATTGGACTTGAACCTGCAATTAAACCAGCTGTAGGCTTAACTCAATCAAAAGAAATTATAGTCTTAGCTACTCCAGCAACTCTTCAAGGGGAGTTATATAAGACTGTTGTTAAAAAATTTTCTCAAGGAGTAAAGATATATAAAAATACTTGTCCAGGGTTGGTCAGTCAGATAGAAAAAGGTGATTTAAATTCCGTTGGAACAAAAGATATTTTAGAGAAAGCTCTTTTGCCAGTAATCAAAAAAGGTGTTGATAGTGTAGTTTTAGGTTGCACTCATTATCCATTTGTTATTCCCTTAATAAGAAAAATTGTTGGCAAAAAGATTAATATTATAGATCCAACTTCAGCAATAGTTAAACGGGTTTCTGATATTTTAAAAGGAAATGATTTTAAAAATTATAATAACAAAAAGGGATCTTTAGATATTTTTACTTCAGGAGAAATATCTAAAATGAAAATAATTTTATTTAGATTATTTAATAAAGAAATAAAAGTAGGAAAAATAAAGTGGAATAATAATAAATTAGAAATCACTAAAAAATAATTATGAAATTAACTAAAACAGATTATCTCATATACGAAGATTGTGCTAAAAATGCTTGGCTTAAAATACATAAGCCAGATATATATTTTAATAAACCATTGTCTTCTTTTGATGAAGGTTTAATTAAAACAGGGAATGAAGTTGATATATTAGCTAGAGAATTATTTCCTAATGGTCTTTTGATCAAAGATAGGGATGATTCAATAAGAACAATGGAATTAATAAAATCTAAAGAATCTGTTATTTATCAGCCAGTTTTTGAAACCAATTTATATAAAATGATTTCTGACATCTTGGTCTGGAATAAAAACACCAATGTTTATGATCTATATGAAGTTAAGGCTTCAAATAGTGGAGATAATAAAAAAGCTAAGGATAAACTCTATACTCATGATATTGCCTTCCAGTATTTAGTACTTAAAGAATTAAATGTTCCAATCGGAAAATTAAATATTATCCGATTTAATAATAAATATATTCGTGGAGCTAATCTAGATATTAAACAACTTTTTTCAATAGAAGATTTTACTGATAGGGTTATGGATATTACTGAAAACGTATCCTTTGAAATGAAAAATGCTTATGAAATTCTTTCTTCAGAAAAGGAACCATTTGGATCGTGTAAGTGTATTCTTCGAGGACGAAGTTCTCATTGTACAACTTTTTCTTATTCAAATCCTGACATTCCAGAATATAGTGTTCATGACATTTCTCGTATTGGTATGTCCAAAAAAAAACTTGCTGATTTAGTTGATTCTGGTATTTTTTCTTTAGATGATGTTCCAGACGATTTTCCCTTAAGTGAGAAACAAAGAAATCAAGTTACATCAGCTCAACTAAACAAGATATATATTAAAAAAAGAGAAATTAACGATTTTTTAGATAAAATTGCTAAGCCTATTTCTTTTTTAGATTATGAGACATTTGCTGCTGGTATCCCTAGATTCAGTGGCTATTCTCCATTTAATCAAATACCATTTCAATTTTCATTACATATAGTTGAAAATAATAACCAAAAAGAATTAATCCACCAAGAATTTATTTTTGCTGAAAATAAAAGACCTGATGAAGAATTTATTCTAGCTCTAAAAAGATATCTTCCCAGCGTCGGGAGTATTATAGTTTGGCATAAAAGTTTTGAGATAGGTAGAAATAAAGATTTAGCTATAAGAAACCCACAATATAAAATCTTTTTAGAAGAACTTAATTCTCGAGTTATAGACCTTGAAGATGTTTTTACCAACCAATATTTTATTCATCCGAAATTTAAAGGTAAGACTTCAATTAAATATATTTTGCCAGTATTGGCGCCGGAGTTGTCATACAAAGTATTAGACATACAAGAAGGTGGAACAGCTTCAAATACATGGGATAAAATAGTTACAGGTGTTTATACAAAAAAAGAAGCTTTAGTAGAGATAGAACATCTTAAAACATATTGTGCTCTTGATACTTATGCTATGTATGCAATTTGGAAATATTTATTAAAATTGGAAAAATAATTTTAAAGTGTTATATTGTAGTGATGCAAGAGGACAAAAATGGCAAAGAACACCCGCTTTCAATAATAATAAATGAAGCTGTCAGGATTTTTACAGGACTTGGTTTTGAGATTGCTACTGGACCTGAGCTCGAAGATGTTTGGCATAATTTTGATGCTTTAAACGTTCCTAAAGATCATCCAGCTCGTGATATGCAAGATACTTTCTATTTAAAAGGTGAGATTGACAAAGTGTTAAGAACTCATACTTCTTCTGTTCAAATTCGTTATATGGAAAATCTCGTAAAATCTGGAGGTCAACCTCCTTTCGCTATAATTGCTCCTGGGAAGTGTTTTCGTAATGAAGCCACTGATGCTACTCACGAAATGCAATTTCATCAAATGGAAGGTCTTTTAATTGGTGAGAATATCAATATGTCGCACTTAAAAGGTATATTATCATTTTTCTATAAAAAAATACTTGGTCAAGACACCAATCTTCGCTTCCGTCCAAGTTTTTTCCCATTTACTGAACCATCAATTGAATTTGACCTAAAATATAAAGGTAACTGGATTGAAATGGGTGGGGCTGGAATGGTTCATCCAAAGGTTCTAGAAAATGCTGGTATTGATAGTAATAAATATCAAGGTTTTGCTTTTGGTCCTGGGCTTGAAAGATTAATGGTTATTAAATATATAATGCCAGATATTCGTCCAGCTTATCAAGGAGATTTAAGATTTAATCAATTTTAATTATGTTAATTTCATATAATTGGTTACAAAATTATTTTGACGAAAAATTACCCGAACCAGAAAAAATTTCTGAAGGTATTACCTTTCATTCTTTTGAAGTTGAAAATATAAATAAAATTAAAGGCGATATGATCTTTGATATTAAAGTATTGCCAGATAGAGCTCATGATTGTTTGTCACACTGGGGAATTGCTAAAGAAGTTTCAATAATTTTTGGATTAAAAATAAAGAATAGAGATTATAAAATTTTTGAACCAAAATCAACTGAATTAAATATAAAGATAGAAGATGATAAATGTCTCCGCTATATGGGGCGGATAATAAGAAACATTAAAGTGGATGAAAGTCCTAATTGGATTAAAGAAAGATTAAATTCTATTGGTCAAAAATCAATTAATAATGTTGTCGATGTTGCTAATTTTATTATGTTTGATTTAGGTCAACCAGTTCACTGTTTTGATTTAGATAAATTAGATAAAGCAGAAATAATAGTTAGAAATGCAAAAGCGGGAGAATCCATCAACTTATTAGGAAATGAGAAAATAGGGAATTCAGATAAAAAACCACATGTTTTATTAAACCAAAATGATTTAGTAATTACTGATGGTGAAACTCCATTAGCTATTGCTGGAATAAAAGGGGGAGTGAAGGCCGAAGTTAATAATAATACGAATAATATAATTATAGAAGTAGCTAATTTTAACCCAGCAACTACTAGAAGAACTGCTAAAAGAGTAAATATCTTAACTGATGCTGTGAAGAGATATGAAAATGAAATTTCTCCAGAGCTCTGTAGTATAGTTATTCCAGCGATTAGTGATTTAATGTATAGCTTAACTGGTGGAGAAGTGGAAGATGTTGTTGATGTATATCCAAAAGAAATTCAAGAAAAAATAATTTCTGTTTCTGTAAATTATATTAATAAAAGATTAGGTTCTAGTTTTTCCAGAGAAGAAATTAAAAGTGTTTGGGATAAATTAAATTTTGAATACAAGGAAACGAAGGAAGAATTTATTATAAAAATTCCAACACTTCGGGTTGATATAAATTACCCATATGACTTAGTAGAAGAGGTTATTAGAATTTTAGGTTATGATAAGCTTGAAGAAAAATTACCAGAAATAAATTTTAGCCCGAAAATTAATAAACCCTTTTATAAGATGCTTCTTGCTAGGTCAGAACTTCTAAAAGATGGTTATTCAGAAGTAATGACTTATGTTTTTCGGAATAAAGGTGAAATTGAAATTCTAGCTTCAGCCTCAGATAAAAATTTTTTAAGAACAAATTTAACTGATGGGTTAAAAGAAAGTTTGAAATTAAATCAAATTAATCTTCCTCTTTTAGGAATTAAAAACGTAAAAATTTTTGAAATTGGAACTATTTTCAAAAAAACCGGAGAAGAAATACATATAGCTTATGGAGATAAGAAAGACATTATAGAAACAACCTTAGACAAATTTATAAGTAGTAAAAAAATTTCATTAAAAGATATTAATTCTCTAATTAGGGTTAATCATAATTCTAAAAAACAAGAAGTTTTTAAACCTTGGAGTCTGTATCCTTTTATTACTCGAGATATTGCTGTTTGGGTTCCAGAGGGGACTGATCCAAATAGATTAGTTCAAATATATAAAGAACTAGGAACAGATCTTTTGGTTTGTGAACCGAAATTATTTGATCAATTTACCAAACCAGCTTCCGGCAATGAAACAGTTAAAACTTCTTATGCATATAGATTAGTTTTTCAATCCTACACTAAAACACTGACAGATGAAGAGATAAATAAAATAATATTACAGATAGAAAAAGAGGTTTCTTCTTTAGGATTTATAGTTAGATAATTCCGTATAATATCTTTATTTTATAAGGATAGAATTGAATAAAAAGCATATAAAAAACACTAGTTTTTTTGCTATTTTTTTGCTATAATATAAGAGTGATTTACCCAGTTTGAGAGGGTATTTTTAAATTATATTTATGGTAAAAAAAGTAGAAAAAAAACCAGATAATAGTTATGGGGCTGATAAAATTTCTGTTCTTGAAGGTCTTGAACCAGTTCGTCGTCGTCCAGGAATGTATATTGGATCAACTGGAACTGAGGGATTATATCATTTAGTCTGGGAAATTTTTGATAATTCACGAGATGAAGCAATGGCCGGTTTCTGTGATCATATTGAAATAGTTCTTTTACCAGATAATTCTATCAGAATTGCTGATGATGGGCGTGGAATTCCAATTGGGATTCATAAAAAAACAAAAGTTTCAGCCTTAGAAACAGTGATGACAACTCTTCATGCTGGTGCTAAATTTGGAGGGAAAGATAGTGGTTATATAAAAGCTACTGGAGGACTTCACGGAGTAGGAGCTTCTGTTGTTAATGCTCTTTCTATTTATTGTAAAGTAGAAGTTTATAGAGATGGTGGAAAATACATTCAAGAATATTCTAAAGGAAAAAGAAAAGCTGCTGTTAAAAAAGTTGCTACTTCAAAAGAACATGGAACTATTATTTCTTTCAAACCAGACGATGAGATATTTTCTGCTAAAGAGGGGGAAGAAATTGTTTTCAAAAAAGAAATAATTATTGATCATTTGCGCCAACAAGCTTATTTAGTGAAGGGTATGCGAGTAGATATCATAGATGCTCGTGAATGGAATCCTTTATTAGAAGAGAGAAATAAGAAAAATTTAGATAATGTTTTTTGGTTTAGAGAATTGAAAGCCGAGCTTCCTTCAACAACATTTTATTTTGAAGGTGGACTTATCTCTTTAGTTAAATTTTATAATAGATTAGAAAAACCTATCCATAAAACGGTTTTTTATGTTGAGAAGGAATTAGAAGATGTAATAGTGGAAGTTGCTCTTCAATATGTTAATAATATCAGTTCTGAAATAATTCCTTTCGCTAATAACATTCATAACCCGGAGGGAGGCACACATGTTACTGGCTTTAAATCTGCTCTAACTCGTGTTCTCAATACATATGCTAAAAAGAATAATATGCTCAAAGAAAACAGTGGAGCATTTACAGGAGATGATGTTTTAGAAGGGCTAATGGCTGTAGTTTCTGTTAAATTGAGAGAAATTCAATTTGAAGGTCAAACCAAGGTAAAATTAGGATCAACAGAAGCTCAAGGAGCTGTTGCTTCAGTTTTTGGTGAAGCTTTTACCGCTTTTCTAGAGGAGAATCCAATTGAAGCTAAAGCCATTATAAATAAATCTGTTTTAGCACTTAAGGCACGAAGAGCGGCCAAGGCTGCTAAAGATTCGGTTCTTCGTAAAGGAGTACTTGAGGGAATGACTCTACCAGGGAAATTAGCTGATTGCCAGGTCAAAGATGCTGAAAGCGCTGAACTTTTTATTGTTGAAGGAGATTCTGCTGGTGGTACTGCCAAAATGGGACGAGATAGAAGAACTCAAGCAATCTTACCTCTCCGTGGAAAAATTTTAAATGTTGAAAGAGCTCGCCTTGATAGAATGCTTGGTTCTGAACAAATAAAAAATTTAGTTATTGCGATGGGAACATCTATTGGCGATACTTTTGATCTTAAAAAAATGCGTTATCATAAAATAATAATTGCAACTGATGCCGATGTTGATGGTGCTCACATTAGAACATTAATTCTTACTCTAATGTATAGATATTTTAGAGAAATTTTAGATGCTGGATATATTTATATTGCCCAACCACCGCTTTTCAAAATTAAAAAAGGAAAAGAAATTCTGTATGCTTATTCAGATGAAGAGAGAGATAAATTAATTGGAAAGGATGTAAGCTCTTTCAAAGAATTGCTCTCTGAACCTGCTGATCAAGAAGGCTCTTCTGACATTGAAGATGAAGAAGAAAAAAAAGATGAAGAAGAAATAAAAGGTAAAAAAACAACTAAAATACATATTCAGCGTTATAAAGGTTTAGGAGAAATGAATGCTGAAGAATTATGGGAAACTACAATGGATCCAAATCATCGGATTCTTAAACAAGTCACAATCGGAGACACCGAAAAAGCTAATAAAGTTTTTGATACATTGATGGGGTCGCTTGTTCCACCTCGTAAAGCATTTATTCAAGCTCATGCTAAAATGGCAAAACTAGACGTATAAATATAATTTATAAAGAAAAACTGGTTTATTTTATACCAGATATTAAAATTGTTGGTTATTTGGTGGAAAGTAATCATAATATATTAATACTTTATTATTATAACCATAAGTTATAGGGTAGTAGGTGGAATTTCCTACTGGTAAAATAGGTAAAATAAACAAAAACAAAAAATAAGCAATGATGAAAGAGTTATATGAAGAAACAGAATTAAAGATTAATAAGGATATATAAATTATTTTTAATTTAAAACTGAAACTAAAACTTAAATTAAAAACTTGAAATTAAACTAAAAATTAAGTTCGTAACCTGTAACCTGTAACTAAACCT
>CAYNYY010000002.1:8274-32235 GCA_964401625.1 uncultured Candidatus Saccharibacteria bacterium | reverse complement strand
TAAAAACTAAATCCGAATTTGAATTCGGCTTGAACTTAAATTTTTGTTTCTATTATCATATTTCACAGGTGTGTAAATTGATAACAATATCTTATTTTTTAATTTTAAAAATTTTTATGCATTTTCTTATTTTTAGGATTTCTAATCTTTCTAAAAACTTTGTAGGTAGAGGTCCTGGACCTATCCAAAGACTTTGTTGTAACATTTTATAATTAAATTTCTTTAATTGATTCCTAAGCCAATCTCTAACTTTTCTTTCAGGTCCAGGAATATCAAAAGAAACTATCGTACTGAAGACGGCTTCATTTTTAAAAGGAGATTGTATATAAGAAAATTTTTTAATTGTATCAATATACTTCACACCTGACGCACTTATTTGCCAACCATTTTTAGTATTATGTATATATCCATTTTTACTCAATCTAGATAAAGCTACACGAACACTACCCGTTTTGTATCTTTCAAGCTTTCTTTCTCTGATTATAGATTTGAAATTTTTAATACTTTTACCACTGAAAAGCATAGCTATTAGTATGTCAGGTATTGTAGTTTCAAATTCTTTGTTCATATTATTAATGTTATCATATTTCACAGGTGTGTAAAAGTGATAACATATAAAGTATTTACGTATTTACGTATTTATGTATTTACGTATTTATGTATTTATGTATTTATTTCATTTTTTTAATTAAACAAAATAAAATTTGTCTTTTTAATATTTTAATTAAGAGTTTTCTCTGAGATTTCTTTTTGCAATCTCTCTAAAAATGTTTCAACTGTAACTCCTTCAATTTTCTCTTTACGACCCTCAACGGTTATTGTTTTAGCGTCTTTTTCTTTATCTCCAATAACTATTATATAAGGAACCTTTTGTATTTTTGCGTTACGAATACGTTTGCCAAGAGATTCATTTGAGTCATCTAATTTTACTCGGATACCTGATTTCTTTAATTGTTGGTATATTCCATCTGCATATTTTCCTTGCTTTTCACTAATAGGAAGAACTATAACTTGGATAGGAGAAAGCCAAAGAGGAAAAGCTCCAGCAAAATGTTCTATTAAAATTCCTATAAATCTTTCGAGCGATCCCAGTATAGCTACATGGATAACAACCACTCGGTGCTTTTTACCATCTTTGCCCGTATAATCCATATCAAAATTTTCAGGTTGGTTAAAGTCAAGTTGTATCGTAGTTAATTGCCATTCTCTTTTAAGAGAATCCTTTATTTTTATATCAATCTTAGGGCCATAAAAAGCAGCTTCACCTTCTTCAATACTATAATCAAAGCCCATTTTTTCGGTAGATTTGATCAATATATTTTCAGCTTTTTGCCAAACCTCGTCACTTCCGAAATATTTTTCTTTATTTAGAGGGTCTCTAACAGATATCTCAACTTTGTAATCATTAAAATTAAATAAACTATAAACTTTTTGCATCAAACCAAAAATCATATCTAATTCTGCTTCAATTTGATCTGGCCTTATAAAATGGTGAGTATCATCTTGGGTTAGATTTTTAACTCGTAAAAGTCCAGATAATTCACCACTTTTTTCATTTCGATAAACTGTTGTATTTTCAGCTATACGTAATGGTAAATCACGATAACTATGCGGTTCGGCATTATATATTTCAAAATGGTGAGGGCAATTCATAGCTTTCATAACAAATTCCTCTCCATTCTCATCAGTCATTACTGGCATCATAGCATCATATTTTCCCATATGTCCGCTACGAATATAAAGTTCCTTTCTAGCGATATGAGGTATTGAAACAAAAGAATAATCCAAATCTTCTTTTTCTTTTCTTATAAATCTTTCTAATTCAGTTTTTATAACATTACCCTTAGGTAAATACATTGGTAACCCTTTACCAACTAAACTTGAAATAACGAATAAACCAAGTTCTTTCCCTAATTTTTTATGATCTCTTTTTTCTGCTTCTATCCGCATTTTTTCATACTCATCTAATTCTTTTTCTGTTTCAAAAGCAAGTCCATAAATACGAGTTAACATTTTATTTTTTTCATCTCCTCTCCAATATGCCCCAGCAATCCTATCAAGTTTAAATGAACCTCTCTTTATATCTTTAGCTGGATTCTCTGTGTGTCCACCGCCACAAAGATCAGTAAAACCACCACAACTATAAAAAGTTATAGTGTCACCCTTCTCAGCAATTCCATTTATCATCTCAATTTTATAAGGATTATCTTTATAGTATTCCAATGCCTCTTTGAGAGGAACTTCTTTATAAGTAAATTCTTTCCAATTAGAAAGATTCCTAAGCATTATTTTTTCTAATTTTTTTAAATTTTCATCACCGATTTTTTTCTCACCAAAATCGATGTCGTAATAAAATCCATTATCAATAGCTGGACCCAATGTTAATAAAGCTTCAGGATAAATTTCTTTAGCTGCTTGAGCTAGAAGATGAGAAAGAGTATGACGAACTTTAAAGATTTTATTTTTATTTTCCATAGTTTACTAATAATACCATAAAATTACTTATTTGAAAGAAATAGTTTATAAATGCACCAGCGAAAAATTATTTTATAATTTTTCGCTGGTGCATTTGCATTTTAGAGAAAAATGCGTATACTATGAGATATGGTAATCCGAATGAGACATACGCGTTCTCACACAAAGAATAGACGCTCACATCATGCCTTAACGGCAAAAATCTTTACTAAATGCTCCAATTGTAATCAACCTAAGGAGACTCATATAGTTTGTAGTAACTGTGGTTTTTATCGCAATCGTAAAGTTGTTGATGTGGTGAAGAAAGCGGAGAAGAAACAGGATAAAAAGAAAGTGAAAAAAGATAGAAAAGAGAAAAAAAATGATAAAAAATCTAAATAGCATTTAGAGACTATTTATTAATTAAGATTGATAAATGATTTCTAGACGTTAATAGATAATTATTATGGCAAACAGGCACCTTTCACGTTCAATTGTTCTTCAAACACTCTTTGAGTGGGATTTTAATGTTAAAAAAAACATTGATTCATTTGAGTTGCTCAAACGTAATATAGCGGAATTTGGTCCTGGACTTGATGATTACCAATTTATGAAAGAACTCTTTTCAGGTGTTATTGAAAAGAAACCTATCATTGATGAAATTATAGAAAAAGCTGCTCCAGACTGGCCGATTGATAAAATTTCTATTGTTGGTCGCAATGTTCTTCGTATTGGATTATACGAGTTACTTTTTGGGGATAGAAATCAAGTTCCACCTAAAGTCGCTATAAACGAAGCGATAGAACTTGCAAAAAATTTTGGAGGACAAAATTCAAGCAAGTTCGTTAATGGTGTTTTGGGAGGTGTTTATAAAGAAATGGGAGAGCCTGGGAAGGATGATGTTAGTAAAAATAAAAAGAGAAAAGTTTTTGAAACAGACCCATCTAAATTCCCCGTAGAGAAAAAAGCAGGAGCTGTTGTTTATTCTTATCGCGAAGACAAAATTTATTTTGCTTTCGTTCATGATGTTTTTGGCTATTGGACATTATCAAAAGGAGGTATAGAAGATGATGAAGATGAAGAAAAGGGAGCTATTCGTGAGATAAAAGAAGAAATGTCATTAGATATCACGATTAAGCAGTTGCTAGGTAGAAATGAATATGTAGCAACTGATCCAGAAAAAGGGAAAATACGCAGAACAGTCGTTTTCTTTTTAGCAGAGTCTGAATATAAGGATATAATTCTTGAAGAAGATTCTGGAGGGTTAGATAATGCCAGATGGTTTCCTATAAACGAAATAACCAATCTAAAAATGTACGATAATATGATTCCCATTCTAACAAAAGCAGTCGAAATTTTAACAGAAAAATAGAGTATAAAAATATGATTGATTTTTCATTATTTGAAAAAAAGACAAATATCGTTTTTAAAAATAAAAAATTATTAGAGCAGGCTTTTATCCATCGTTCTTATATCAATGAAAATGGCGGATCAAAGCTTTCTCATAACGAACGCCTAGAATTCTTAGGTGACGCTGTTTTAGAAATTATTGTAACTGATTTTTTGTATAGAAAGTATCCTGATAATAATGAAGGAGAGTTAACTGCTTATAGATCAGCTTTAGTCAATGCTATTACTATAGGTAGAGCGGCCCAAGAATTAGGAATGAATGATTACCTATTATTGTCCAAAGGAGAAGCAAAAGATATTGGTAAAGCCAGGAGTTTTATTATTGCTGATACCTTTGAGGCTTTTGTTGGGGCAGTTTACTTAGATCAAGGATATGCTGTTGTCCATGATTTTATTGCTCGAACTTTATTTAGTAAATTGGATAAAATAATAAGTCAAAAATTGTGGAGAGATTCAAAAAGTTTAGTTCAAGAAAAATCGCAAGAATTTCTAAATGTTACTCCTTCATATAATGTTGTTCACGAATCTGGACCTGATCACAATAAAAGTTTTACAATCGGAATATTCTTCGGTAATAATAAAATTGCTGAAGGTAAAGGGCATAGTAAACAAGAAGCGGAACAAGCTGCTGCCCAAGCTGCATTAGAATTAAAAAATTGGTTAGATTAAAATATTCATGACTTTAAAAAGCGTTGAGTTAATAGGGTTTAAATCATTTGGTAAAAAAAGTCTTCTTACTTTTTCAACGCCAGTTACAGCTATTGTTGGACCCAATGGATCAGGTAAATCTAATATTGTTGAATCAATACGTTTTGTTTTAGGAGAGCAATCAATGAAATCTCTACGAGGAAAAAGTGGAGCTGATTTAATTTTTAAAGGTTCAAAAGTGTTGACTTCTTCTAGCCGAGCTATGGTAACTATAGTTTTTGATAATTCAAAGAAAATCTTTTCTTTTACAAATAGTGGACTTGGGGTTTCACTTGATTATGATGAAATAATTATATCCCGTGAAGTTTTTGCTGATGGTGCTAATCGTTATAGTATTAATAACACGGAAGTTAGACTTAAAGATATTATTGACCTTCTTGCTTCTGTTAATATTGGGAGTTCAGGGTATCATATTATATCTCAAGGCGAAGCTGATCGTATTCTTAGTGCTTCAAATAAAGATTGTAAGGCGATGATTGAAGATGCTTTAGGATTAAGAATTTATCAATATAGAATTAAAGAATCTGAACGTAAACTTGAAAAGACCATTTTGAATATGAAAGAAGTTCAATCTCTCCGTCGTGAAATTGCTCCACAATTAAAATTCTTAAAGAAACAAGTACAAGTTATAAAAAAAGCAAAAGATATGCGCGAAGATTTACGTAATTTATATAAGGCATATTTATCTACAGAATCTACCTATGTTAACAAAGAGACAATTCGTATTGAGAATCTAAAAAAATCTTTAAGAGAAGAGGTTTTAACTTTTGATAAGCAAATTGAAAAAATTAATAATGAAAAAGATTCTCAAGAAGAAAGTGAATATTTAAAAGAAATAAAGAATAATGAATTAAAACTCTCAGAGTTTCGTCATAAAAAAGATGATCTAGTTCATTCTCTTGGTAGGGTTGAAGGTATTTTAGAAAGTCTTAAACGCCAATCTGAACAATCTAAAAAAATTGACAAAAAAGCCATTTCTACTTCAGAGCTGAAATCTATCGTTGATAATGTTGAACAGAAAATAAATGAAGCTCTTAAAATGCAAGAGATACCCAAAATATTTGAGATTTTAAAACAAATTAAAGAAAAAATCAATTCACTCTATAGTGATAATGAAGCTAATACTCCTTCAGCTGATTTGAATATTGAAAACGAATATAACCAGATGAAAACCGAGAAAGATAATATCGGTTCTCAAATAGATAAAATTAACAAAGAAGAAAATGAAATTTTAAATATTATTTCTAATCTTCGTGAGAAAGAGAAAGAATATCAAAAATCTTTTCGTGATAGTGAACATATTCTATATGAACTTTTACATAAAAAAAATGAAACTACTTTGAATATGAATTCACTTAATTTTGAGGAAGAAAAATTAATTTCAATTAAGAATTCTTTTGAAAGGGAGTTATTAGAAGCAGGTAATATGATAGGTCACGAAGCAATAACTTATACTCGGATGATGATTGAACATCAAATAGATCGTAAAGATCAGGAAGATCTTCATAGAAAAATTGAGCGAATTAAAATTAAACTAGAAGACATTGAATTAAACAATGGTCCTGAAGTAATGAAAGAATATCAAAATACAGAAGAACATGATGCTTTTTTGGTTAAAGAACTTGAAGATTTAAAAAATAGCATTAATTCTCTTCAAGTATTAATTCAGGGATTGAGAGAAACGTTAGATAAAGAATTTAAAGATGGTATTAACAAAATCAATATACAATTTCAGAAGTTTTTTGTTTTAATGTTTGGAGGAGGTCAAGCTTCATTATCTCTAACAATGGAATATAAAAAGTCAAAAAAATCTGAAGAAATTAATGATATTTTAACTGAAACAACAGAGAAGGATGAAGAAAAAGAATTAGATTTTGAGAGGGGGATTAAAATAAATGTTTCTGTTCCGCATAAAAAAGTTAAAGATTTAAATATGCTTTCTGGGGGAGAAAGGTCGTTGGCTTCTATAGCTCTCCTATTTTCTATTTCCCAAGTTAATCCACCGCCATTCTTAGTTTTAGATGAAACTGATGCAGCTTTAGATGAAGCCAATTCTCGTAAATACGGAGAGATGTTAGAGAATCTTTCTAAGTATTCTCAACTTGTTTTAGTAACTCATAATCGTGAGACAATGTCTCGAGCTAGTGTTTTGTATGGGATAACAATGAATTCTGAAGGTGTTTCAAAGTTATTGTCAATTCATCTTAAAGATGCTGCATCTTATGCTAAGTAAGATGTTATATTAAAGTGTAATCAATAGTTTTTTTATTTATATCAGCCTTAACAACCTTAAACTTTACATAATCTCCCAGAGCATATTTTTTATGAGTTCTTTTACCTACTAAACGCATGTACTTTTTTTCAAAAATATAATAATCTTTTTTAAGATCACTAACTCTAACCATTCCTTCGCATTTGGTTTCTTCTTCTTCTATATATAAACCCCATTCGGTAACTCCTGTAATAACTCCATTAAATATATCGCCAACTCTAGAAGACATATATTCTACCTGCTTATATTTAATGGAAGTTCTCTCTGCTTCAGCTGCTTCTTTTTCTCTCTGTGAAGTTTCTAAGCTGATTTCTTGATATTTTTTTAATTTATCGTTAGAAATTATCTTTCCATGAATATATAAATCTAGAATTCTATGAACTATTATATCTGGATAACGTCGGATAGGGGAGGTGAAGTGAGTATAATATTTAAAGGCCAGACCGTAATGCCCAATATTTTTAACAGAATAGATAGCTTTAGCCATTGTTCTAATAATGGCTGTGTGAACCATATCGCGCAACGGGCTGCCTTCTATTTTATGAATTAAAAGGTTAATTTCTTCCGATGGAATTATCCCATTTTTAAGATTTACTTTGTAACCTAATTTTCTCAAAAAGAAAGCTAAATCTTTCATCTTATCTTTATTAGGAAGATCGTGAATTCTATATAAAAATATATTATCTTTAGCTCCTTTCTTTTTATGAGACATTTTTTCTGCAATTCGTCTGTTAGCTAGAAGCATTAGCTCCTCAATCATTCTGTTTGAATCACCTCGTGTTTTAACATAGACCTTTATTGGGACACCATTTTGGTCCAATTCAAATTTAACTTCATCTTGATCAAGAGATATTGCCCCATGAGCAAATCTATTTTTCTTCATTCTCTTGGCAATGACATTAAGAATATTTAATTCAGAATGGAATAATCCATTTTCTTTATTTATAGAATGTTCAGCCTCTTCATAACTAAATCTTTTATTTGAACGTATAACAGTTTTACCAATCCACTCTTTTAGAATTTTGCCATCTTTATTCATTTCAAAAATTATTGAAAATGTTAATCTATCAGTATCTGGATTTAAACTACATAAATCATTTGATAAAATTTCTGGCAACATTGGAATAGTTCGGTCAACTAGATAGACAGAAGTTCCTCTTTTATAGGAATCTATATCAATAGGACTGCCTTCTTTTACATAATGAGAAACATCAGCTATGTGAATCCCAATTTCATAAATTCCATTTTCCATTTCTTTAAATGAAATTGCATCATCAAAATCTTTGGCATCACTAGGGTCAATTGTAAAAGTCAGAGTTTCTCTCATATCTTTTCTATTTTTTATCTCTTTTTCCGTTACTCCTATTTCTTTTAATTTTTTAGCTTGAGCTAAAACTGCTTTTGGAAATATCTCAGAAAATCCTTTTTCAAGAGCAATAGCTTGCATCTCAACATTATTATCATTTGGAGCACCTAAAACTTCCACAACTTCTCCTTGGGGTGGTTTTTTAGAATCGTGCCATTTATTTATGATTACAAAAACTTTTTGTCCTATTTGAGCACCATTTAGTTTATCTTTTGGAATTAGTATATCTGTATACATTCTTAAATCACTTGGTATTAGAAAATACATATTACCTTCAAGTTCTAAAATACCCGCGAAACCTTTTTTTGAACGACGAATTATTTTGGAAACTTCACCAGTTTGAACTTCAGCACCTTTTTTAGGATGTAATAAAATACGAACAGTATCTCCATGTAAAGCTGTCCTTAAAAAACTATGCGAAACTTCTACTAATTCATCCGTTTTTTTTATAAAAACCTTGCCAATTCCTTTATGAGAGATACGAATTATACCTTCAATAAATTGATTAGGAATTAAATTTGAATTACCCTCGTATTTTTTATTTGTTTTTTTATTTTTCACAGATGTAGTATAGCATATTTACTAATCTATTAAATTAAGGAGGTTGATATTTATAACTCTTTGTGATAATATGACGCTATGTTAAAAATAAGGTTACAAAGAATAGGACGCAAGAATGACCCAGCTTTTCGGGTTGTTTTAACTGATTCTAAAAATTCTACCAAGAGTGGTAAGTTCAAGGAAATTCTTGGTTCATACACTCCTAAAAGTGGGGAAGTTATATTTAAAGCTGACAGAGTAAAATATTGGATTTCCATTGGAGCTCAAGTTTCAGATACTGTTCATAATTTTCTTGTTAGCCAGAAAATAATTGAGGGTAAGAAAAAAAATGTTTTACCAAAAAAATCTCCAACAAAACCTCGCAAAGAATTAAAGAAAAAATAATTTTAAAAAATACATTATTTGAAACTAAAAAATAATGTTTTTTTTATTGCATACTAAAAGCTAATTATGTTATATTATGTATGGCAGTTTGTAGTCGATACACTGCCACATTTTAAGAGTAATACTATTAAGATATTATATGGCAGACGATAAAGCATTTCTTGAGTATGTCGTAAAGGCATTAGTTGATAATCCGGACGATGTTAAAATCGACCGAACAGTTGATGAAATGGGAGTTCTCATTACAATGACTGTGAACAGTGCAGATATGGGTAAAATCATTGGTCGGCAAGGTAATACAGCCAAAGCAATTAGAACTTTACTCAGAGTTATTGGAATGAAAAATAATGCTCGTGTTAATCTTAAGATTAACGAACCAGAAGGTGGTAGGGCTGAACCACAAGAAGATGATTCAGTTAAACCAGCTGAAGAAATTGAAGCTCCAGCTCCAGCCCCTTCAACAGAATCTTCTAATGTAGTTGAAGACGCAATGGATGATTTAAAAGGAATCTAATTAAAAAACAATAGTTTATAATCAAAAAAATCCGGTGTGCCGGATTTTTTTGATTATGTTATTATAACTTTATGCGATTTCATATTATTACATTGTTTCCTAATATGTTTGATTCAGTATTCAATGAATCTATTTTAGCTAAAGCAATTAAACAGAAAAAAATTAGAATTAACTTTATCAACCCAAGAAAATTTGTATCTGGTAAATATAAAAAAATATGGCCAGATGGAAATATTTCTCTTCAAGTAGACGATAGACCTTACGGTGGTGGGCCAGGAATGATTATTATGGCAATGCCTATAATTAAAGCAATTGAATTTGTTGTTAAGAAAATTATAAAAAGGGAAAAAACTAAAATACTGGTAATTAATTTTATACCTAGTGCAAAAAATTTTACAACAACTATTGCTAAAAATATCTCAAAAAAATATACTGATGTAATTATGATTTGTGGTCATTACGAAGGAATAGATACTAGAATAAACAAGATATTAAAAAATTTACCCCAAGTAGATAAAGTTAAAAAAATATCAATAGGGGACTTTATTCTAACTGGAGGTGAAATTCCTGCTATGGTTTTAATTGATTCAATTTCTAGACAGGTTGAAGGGGTTCTCGGGAATTTTGATTCTCGGGAAGAAGAAAGAATATCAACTAGTGAAGTTTATACTCGTCCTGAAACTATAGAATATAAAAATAAAAAATATAAAGTTCCTAAAGTTCTTCTTTCTGGTAATCACAAAAAAATAGAAGAATGGAAACAAAAACAGAAATAACCCCCTCCATGCGCAAGAACCGTTCTTGCGCATGGATAAGGAAAATCTTATAATATATTAATGGATAAAAAATTTTTAGAAAACATAAAACCTGTTAATCCAGAATATTCAGATATTCTAGGTGAAGTTGGTGATTTTAAAACTAAAGAAGGATATTCCTATTCTAAATTAATTTATACCAAAATAGCAGAATTAGAAGAATTATCTAAAGGAGGTAATTTTGGAAAGATAAGTACTGTTCAAGTTGAAACAGAAGATGGTAATATTGAAATTTTTGCTGAAAAGATAAACAACGCTAATGAAGGTGATTTCGATGCTGTTCAAACTCTAGAAAAACATCGTCGTTTAAAGGGAATTGGAGCTAAAACACTTGATAAGATGTTCATTGCTAAAGGTGGAAAAGTTATTATTTCAACATTACTTAATAAAGATAAGCGAGTAGCTGTATCATTCAATGATACTTTATCTTCATTCTCTCAAGGTAAAAAAATAAACTATCAAGAAATTTTCAATAAGAAATTAAAGATAAAAAATCTAGAAGAAGTTTTAAAAAGTCTACTTGAACAACCAACTTTAGCTTCTCAAGTTGGATTGCGGTTAGCACATGATTGTTTATTTTTCTTGGTACCCGAAGATCATAATAATAAACCTGTTGGCATAGATTTTCTAATTGGAGATTTTGATGTTGTGAAAATTAATGACTTTAGAAGAAATAATTTAGCTTATCTATCTTTAGAATATTTAAGGAATAATATTATTTTTTTTATTGAAAGATACACTGATAATAATTCAGAATATAAACCAGAATATTTAAAATTAATTCAAAAGATATTAAATCCTGAATTAAAAATCAATCAAATTATGACAAAAGATGGGGTAAAAGATTTGATTGATTATACAGAAAAAGATGGAGAAGTATTAAAATCAAACTTAGAAGATCCAGATGAAAATACTTCTTCCAATGCGCAAGAACCGTTCTTGCTACTTTTGAGATGCGCAAGAACCGTTCTTGCGCATTGGTGGGTGGGGGCATATAATGGCTTGACAAAGAGTCCTGAATAGTATAAGCTACTTCCTAGATTGAAAAGATTGAGTTATGGCATCAATCACTCTTATATTATAAGCCTATAAAGGGCATACATTTTTTTGTGTTAAACAAACAATATTACTGCCAATTATAATAATCTCCAACAATAAGGTTTAGTCACCTTGGTGTTTTTCCATTTCTAAATTATGAAAAAAACAAGCGTATTGAAGAAAAAATATTTTTCACGTTACAAAGAGCCATTAATTCCATTTCCTAATTTAATAGAAAATCAGCTAACCTCTTTTAATTGGTTTGTTGAAAGCGGTTTGAAGGAAATTTTCAAAGAATTCTCTCCTATTAATGATTATTCTGAAAAAAAGTTTCAACTCGAATTCACCTCATTTTCTCTAGGTGAATCAAAGTTTAGCGAAGAACATGTAAAAAGTAATAAACTAAATTACGAAGGTTCTCTTAAGGCACGTGTTAAGCTTCTAAACAAGGGACTTGGAACTTCAAAAGAGCAAGAAATTTTTATGGCTGACGTCCCTTTGATGACTAAACATGGAACATTTATAATAAATGGTGTTGAGAGAGTTATTGTTCCACAACTTACTAGAAGTTTTGGGGTCTTTTTTACAAAACAAGAAGTAAAAGATAAAAATTATTTTGGAGCAAAAATTATCCCAGCTCGCGGAGTTTGGATAGAAATTGAATCTGATTCCGATGGTGTTATTTATGTTCGTATTGATAAAAAAAGAAAGTTTAGCGTTACTTCACTTTTAAGAGTCCTTGGTCTTGAAACAGATGAAAAAATTATTGAGTCTTTCAAAAAAGATGAGAAAGCTACAGAAGTAATAAAAATTTGTTTAGAAAAAGATTCAGCTAAAACAGCTTCTGATTCTCATGTTGAAATATATAAACGTCTCCGTGATGGTGATTTAGCGACTACTGATAACGCCCGTGAATTTATCAATATGTTACTCTCCAGTGAAAGATATGACCTTTCTCCGGTTGGAAGATTTCGTTTTAATAAGCGTTTTGAAAAAAGTTTAGATAAAAAAGAAATTGAAAGGCGCACTATATCTACTGATGACATTGTAGAAATTATAAAGAATATTGTTCAATTGAATAATGATCCAAGTGCTAAAGCAGATGATATTGATCATTTAGGGCAACGTCGAGTACGTTATGTTGGTGAAATGCTTCAACAGAAAGTTCGTGTTGGTATGGCTCAAATAAAAAGAAATGTTCAAGATAGGATGTCAACCATTGATGCAACAACAAATTTACCAATTGCCGTTATTAATCAACGTCCACTTCAAGCTAGAGTGAAAGAATTCTTCACAGCCAACCAACTTTCACAATTCATGAACCAAGAAAATGTCATAGCTGAGATTGAGCATTTACGAACACTTTCAGCTCTTGGTCCAGGAGGTTTAACCAGAGCTAGAGCTGGACTTGAAGTTAGAGATGTTCACACTTCTCATTATGGTAGAATTTGCCCAATCCATACTCCAGAGGGTCCTAACATTGGTTTGATCGTCCATCTATCAACTTATGCTCGAGTTAATGAATTTGGTATTATTGAAACTCCATATGTAAAAGTTAACAAAGGAAAAATAACTTCTGAAGTTTCTTATCTTAATGCTCTTGAAGAAGAGAAATTTAATATAGCTCACGCTGGAATTCTTTATGATGAAAATAAGAATATTATAAATAGAAAAGTTGAAGCTAGAATTAAGACTAAACCTGGAATGATTGATAGAGATAAGATTGATTATATTGATGTAGCTACAAACCAAGCTTTCTCAGTTACCACTTCTATGATTCCTTTCTTAGAGCATGATGATGCTCATAGAACGTTAATGGGAAGTAATATGCAAAAACAAGCTTTACCCTGTATAGTTCCTGAGGTTCCATTAGTAGCAACTGGAATGGAAGAATTGGCCAGTCATGACTCTGGAAGATTGGTTGTTTCTGAGGTACCCGGAAAGGTTTCTTATGTAGATGCTAAAAAAATAATTATTACTGATGATAAAAAGAAAGACCATATATATCATCTTGTCACATTTTCTAGAACAAATAATTTTTCTATTTTTCATCAACGTCCAATTATTTCTCTTGGTGATTATGTAAAAAAAGGACAAGTGATTGCTGATACGAGCACTACTGCTAATGGTCAAATCGCTCTAGGGCAAAATATGTTGGTAGCCTTTATGTCATGGGGAGGAGCAAACTATGAAGATGCTGTCATTCTATCTGAAAAAATTGTTAAGGAAAGTAAATTTACAAGTATTTATGTTACTGAGTTTGTTTGCAATGTTCGTGACACTAAACTTGGACCTGAAATAACAACTCGAGATATTCCTAATGTTGGCGAAACGAAATTAAAAGATCTAGACGAAGATGGAATTGTTGTTGTTGGTGCTGAAGTTCACGAAAATGATATTTTAGTTGGAAAGATTACTCCAAAGGGAGAAACAGAACTAACTCCAGAAGAAAGGTTACTTAGATCTATTTTTACTGAAAAAGCTCGTGATGTTAAAGATACATCTCTTCGTCTTGAACATGGTAAAAGAGGACGAGTCGTTGGAGTTAAAATATTCTCTCGTGATTTAGGACACAATCTTGAATCAGGAATAATAAAAAGAATTATTGTTGAAATTGCTCAGCTTAGAAATATTTCAATTGGTGACAAATTATCAGGACGTCATGGAAATAAAGGTGTTATTTCTACCATTCTACCAGAGGAAGAAATGCCATTTATGGCGGATGGAACTCCTATAGATATTATTTTAACACCCCTAGGAGTTCCTTCTCGTATGAACTTGGGTCAGATTCTTGAAATGCACCTAGGTTATGCCGCTTATAAATTAGGTTACCAAGCTATTGTTCCTCCTTTCTTATCTGCTACTGTTACTGAAATTAAAGAAGAATTAGTGAAAGCCGGATTACCAGAAAATGGAAGAGTCCCTTTGTTTGACGGGAGAACCGGAGAAGTTTTTGACCAAGATATCGCAGTTGGATATATGTATATTCTTAAACTTCATCATATGGTTGAAGATAAATTACATATGCGTTCAATCGGACCATATTCCTTAATTACTCAACAACCTCTTGGTGGTAAAGCTCAAGGAGGAGGGCAACGTTTTGGAGAAATGGAGGTCTGGGCTCTTGAAGGTCACGGGGCAGCTTATACTTTACGCGAGATGTTGACAGTTAAATCAGATGATATTGTTGGTCGTTCCCAAGCTTTTGATGCGATTATTAAAGGTCAGCCAATTGGAGAGCCTAATGTTCCCGCAGCCTTCAAAGTCTTACTGAGTTATCTTAGAGGATTAGCCCTAGATGTAGAATTAAAAAAGTCGAATAATTAATAGTTATAAATAATAAATAAAATGAAAACAATTGATACAACAGATTTTGATTCCATCGTCCTCAAACTTGCTTCGCCTGAACGTATTTTAGAATGGTCTTATGGAGAAGTTACCAAACCGGAAACTATTAATTATCGTACTGGACGTTCTGAGCGCAATGGCTTATTTGACGAGCGTATTTTTGGTCCAGAAAAAGATTATGAGTGTTATTGTGGTAAATATAGACGTATTCGTTATAAAGATATCATCTGCGAAAAATGTGGAGTTGAAGTAACTCGCTCAATAGTCAGACGTGAAAGAATGGGTCATATTGAACTTTCTAGTCCAGTTTCGCACATTTGGTTTTTAAGAGGAGTGCCTAGTCGGATGTCTATTTTGCTCAATATTCCAGTTAACCAATTAGAAAAAGTCATATATTTTGCTGGTTATATTATAACTAAAGTCTATGAGGAAGAAAAAGAAATAATAATTAAAAGTCTTGAAAGTGAGTTCAAGGCAAAATTCAAAAGTACTACTAATGATGAAGATAAAGAAAAATTAAAAGAATTATTAACAACAACAAAACATGAAATTGCCGATATTGTCCCCGGAAAAGTTCTAAACGAAATTTCTTATAACCATTTTGGGCTTAAATATGGTAGTTGTTTTGAAACTAGTATTGGAGCTGAAGCTATTTATTCTCTTCTAAAGAATATTGACTTAGCAAAACTAAGAGATAAAACAGAAGAAATGATTCCTAAAGCTTCTAGTATTGATAAAAATAAACTTCAAAAAAGGTTGTCATTAATTCGTTCAATGATTTCTGCTAATCTTCGTCCCGAGTGGATGTTTTTAACGGTTATTCCAGTGATACCACCAGCTCTTAGACCAATGGTTGCCTTGGAGGGTGGGCGTCATGCGACTAGCGATCTTAATGATTTATACAGAAGAGTTATTAATCGTAATAATCGTCTAAAAAAATTGATAGAAATTGGAGCACCTAATGTTATTCTTCGAAATGAAAAACGTATTTTACAAGAAGCTGTAGACTCGTTAATTGATAATTCAATTGCCAAACAAAATAATTCTCAAGCAGTTTCTCAATCACAAAAACGAGCCCTTAAATCTCTTTCTGATAATCTTAAATCAAAACAAGGATTATTCCGTCAAAATCTGCTTGGTAAGCGAGTAGATTATTCCGGACGTTCAGTTATTGTCGTTGGACCTAGTCTAAAACTTAATCAATGTGGATTACCAAAACATATGGCCCTTGAATTATTTAGACCATTTATTATTTCTAAGGTGATAGAAACAGAATTAGCCTACAATATTCGTGGAGCCAATCGTTTGATAGAAGAAGGAATTCCTGAAGTTTGGGCAATTTTAGAAGAAGTTATAAAAGGCAAATATGTATTATTGAACCGAGCGCCAACACTTCATCGTTTGGGTATTCAAGCTTTTAATCCAGTTTTAATTGAAGGTAATGCTATTCAAATTCACCCTCTTGTTTGTGCCGGATTCAATGCTGACTTTGATGGAGACCAAATGGCTGTTTATGTACCTCTTTCCAAAGAGGCTCAAGCAGAATCTCAAAAGTATATGGCTTCAAATAAGAATTTACTTAAACCTCAAGATGGATCGCCGATTATAATGCCTAAGATGGATATTGTTCTTGGCTGTTATTGGATGACAAAAACAGTAGAAAATGAAAAAGGTGAAGGTATGATTTTTTCAAGTCCTAACCATGCTATTACAGCTTTTGATTTAGGAGCTATCACTTTTCGAGCAAAAATAAAAGTTATAAGTAATAGTGATAAAAAAAGATATAGTCAATTTAAGGGTAAGTTATTTGAAACAACTATTGGTAAACTATTTTTCAATAGTATCTTGCCAAATGATTTTCCTTATATTAATGAAGAAATTACCATCAAGAGAATGTCTTCTTTAGTTGATGAACTTATCACTCATTATGGAATAGATGCTACACCTCCTATTTTAGATAAAATAAAAGATTTTGGTTATAAATATGCAACTTATTCTGGTGTGACTTGGGGTTTAGATAATGTAAAAGTTCCTAAAGAAAAAAAAGGTATTGTAGCTGCCGCTCGTAAAGAAGAAGAAGCTATCAGAGATCAATTCAATGATGGTTTATTGTCAGAGGAAGAACGTTACCAAAAAGTTATTGAAATTTGGGAACACGCTAAGAAAGAAATTGAAAAAAGTATTCCAGGAACATTAGATAAAAGAGGCTCAACTTACGATTTAATTACTTCTGGAGCTCGAGGTAATATGGGAAGTTTAGTACAGATGTGTGGAATGAAAGGTTTAATTGTTAATACATCGGGTGAAACTTTAGATTTTCCAATCATCCCGTCATATATTGAAGGTTTGTCTCCATTGGAATATTTTATAACTACTCACGGTTCCAGAAAAGGTGCCGCCGATACAGCTCTTAATACAGCTAAAGCAGGTTATTTAACTAGACGTTTAGTAGATGTAGCTCAAGATGTTGTTGTAACAGAAGAAGATTGTGGAACAAAAAATGGTAAAATAGTAAAGAATATTGAAGGCGTTTTTGCTAAATATATACATGGAAGAGTTTTATTGTCTGCTATCAAAGATGATAAAGGTGAAGTTCTTTTCAAAAAAGGGCATTTAGTTTTAAAAGAAGAAGCTAATTATTTAGAAGAAATTGGAATTCAAGAAGCTTATGTTAGAAATCCATTATCTTGTGAGACAATTCATGGAATCTGTCGTATGTGTTATGGTCTTGACTTAGGTAGAAATTGTATGGTTGAGTTGGGACAAGCTGTTGGAATTATTGCTGCTCAAGCGATTGGAGAACCAGGAACTCAGCTAACCCTTCGTACCTTCCACGCTGGAGGTGTTGCTACTGTTGATATTACAACAGGATTACCTCGTGTTGAAGAAATTTTTGAGAGACGTATTCCTAAAAATCCAGCTATTATTGCTCAAACTACTGGTGAAGTTATTGAAGTAAGTGAAAATGAAAAAGAAAAAATAATCAAAGTACTTTCTGACCTCACTGCTAAATCAGGAACTAAAACAAATGGAAAAGATAATGAAATGGAATATAGATTTTCTGTTAGGCGACGACCATTAGTTAAAGTTGGTGATAAAATAGAAAAAGGAGATTTGTTAACTGATGGGTCAGCTAACATTGCAGAAATTGTAAAGTATGGAGGGAAGGATAGAGCTGAAGAATACATTATTGAAGAAATAAATAAAGTTTATGATTTACAAAGTGCTTCAATTTCTAGAAAACATATTGAAATAATTATTCGTCAAATGTTTTCACGTAAAAAAATTAAAGAGGCTGGAGATACAACATTCTCACCAGGTGAAATAGTTGAATCAATAGAATTGATTGAAGAGAATAGTATTATTGAATCTAAAAAAGGTAAAGTCGCCACAGCTGATACAATAGTTCTTGGTATTACAGAAGTTTCATTGACTACGAAAAGTTGGTTATCATCTGCTTCTTTCCAAAATACAAACCGAGTTTTGATTAGCAGTGCTGTTAAAGGGGGGGTTGACGATTTACGTGGTTTGAAAGAGAATGTTATTGTAGGGAATCTTATCCCTGCTGGTACAGGTTTTGGATTAAAACATTCCAGTAAAAATAAAAAAGAAGAGGAGGAGAAAGAGGAATTAGTAGATGAGGTTAGTGAATAATCTCAATAACTTTACAAATAAATATTATGTCATCATCTTCTGTTGAGAAAATCAAAGAAAGGCTTTCTATTGTAGATGTTATTTCATCGTATATTTCTCTTACCCAAATAAACAGAAATTATAAAGCTAAATGTCCATTTCATAACGAAAAAACACCATCATTTTTTGTTTCTCCCGAAAGAGGTAGTTACTATTGTTTTGGTTGTGGAGCTAAGGGCGACATATTCTCTTTTGTAGAGTATTTTGAAGGAACTGATTTTTTAGGAGCTTTAAAACTTCTAGCAGATAAAGCTGGAGTTACTTTAGAAAATGATTATTCTAAAAAATCAAAAGGAGAGAAAGAAAAATTTTATCAAATTATGGAAGAAGCTACTTTATTTTTTGGAACAATTCTTAGTAAAGAATTAGCTCCACAAGCCTATTTAAAAGAAAGAGGTATCTCTAAAAAAATGATAAAATCTTTCAGAATAGGTTATGCTCCAGATTCATGGCAATCTGTTTCAACTTATTTAATTGAAAAAGGTTTTGAAAAAGAAGATCTATATAAAGTTGGTTTAATAAAAAATAATGAACGCGATAGTTTTTATGATCGTTTCCGTAACCGTATTATTTTTCCGATAAATGATTCAAGTGGTCGGGTTATTGCTTTCTCTGGGCGTATATTTGGAAAAGGTAAAGAAAAAGAAGCTAAATATTTAAATAGTCCCGAAACACTTTTATTTAATAAATCCAATACCTTATTTGGAATTGATAAAGCAAAAATTTCAATAAGAAAACGGAATTATAGCATAATAGTAGAAGGTCAATTTGATTTGATATTATCTCACCAAGCTGGTTTTACAAATACAGTTGCTGTTTCTGGAACAGCTCTATCTGGTAGAATTAGTGATCAATTTATTAGTTCTTCAGAAAAAGGATCAAATCAATTTTCCAAAGAATCAAAAATTAATAATTTAGGATTAGTTAGACGTCTTTCGCAGAATATAATTTTTGCCTTTGATGGAGATCAGGCAGGAATTAGAGCAGCTAGTCGTTCAGCAATGATAGCCCTATCTTTAGATATGCAAGTTAAAATTGCTAACATACCCAAAGAACAAGATCCAGCCGATATAATTCTTGAAGATTTAAACAAATGGAAAGAAATAATAAAAAATTCAGTTGATATTATAAATTTTCATTTAAATATGATTTGCCAAAATACGGATGATATTCGTTTACGTGGTAAAAAAATTAGAGAAGTTATTTTTCCATTCTTGTTGGTGATTAAAAGTTCAATAGAAAAATCTGCTTATATTAATCTTATTTATAAGAAAACTGGTATAACTGAAGATGCTATAAATAAAGATTTTGAGAATTATGAAAAAGCTGAAAATTTAAATGAATCTAGAACAACTCAAAAAATAAATGAAAAAATAAAGTCTCGCAAGGACTATTTAGAAGAAAGTTTAATGGGAATTGTTTTTTGGCAGAAAGAAATCAATTCTTTAAAAGCCAATCAAAATAAGACTAAATTAGATGAAATTAATGAACTATATGATAATTTCAGAGAAAAAATAGGGAAAGAAGAATTTATAAAAATGAGAGAGAAATATAATCCTGACTCTTCCGTTCTTGCTTTTAAGGCTGAAATACAATATGGTGATAAAACTGACGAGATAATCTATAATTTTCGAGAAATTGCTCTTAACCTAGAAGAAGAAATTTTAAAAGAAAAATTACCTTATTTACATAATGAAATAAACCAAAAAGAAAATAATAATGATGAAGAAAAAAAGAATTCACTTCTTAAAAATTATCAAGAAATAGTCGAGAGAATAGAAGAAATTAAAAATTATAGAGCTCAATAATTTAATTATTATGAAAACAAAAAAAAGTATCAAACCTAAAAAGATTACTAAAAAAGTTAAAAAACTTAATTCTAGTCGGCTATCTGATAAAAAGAAAAGAAATAATGTTACAAAGAAAGCAATCAAGAATAAAACAATTAAAAAACCACTTAAAAAAATAAAAAAGAAAATTAGTGTAAAAAAATCTGTTAAATCAACAATAAAAAAAACACCAAAGAAAACAATTAAGAAAGTTACTAAAAAGAAAATTACTAAAGCTAAAAAAGTTATCAAAAGAAAAACAAAAGTAGCAGCCCCTAAATTAAAAACAAGAAAAAGGAAAAAATTTTCACAAGAAAAAACCCTTAATTTAGAAATTAAATCAAATGAGATAATAGAGAAAGGGAAAAAAAGAGGATTTGTAACTTATGATGAAATCATCAAAGTTTTTCCTAATATTGAAAATGATATATCATTTCTAGACAAACTTTATGAAAAGTTTGCAGTTTCTGGAGTAGATGTTTTAGAAGGTGGAAATTTGTTAGATATGGACGATAGTATTGAAAAATTAGCTCTTAAGTATAGTAAAAATTCACAAACTCACGACTCAATTCAAATGTATCTTAAAGAAATTGGTCAATATTCATTAATTAATGCTGGTGAAGAAAGAGAATTAGCTCGTCGGATTGAAAAAGGGGACTCAGAAGCTAAAAACTTACTTGCTAGAGCTAATCTTCGCTTAGTTGTTTCTATTGCTAAAAAATATGTTGGGCGAAGTTCTGATTTGACACTTCTTGATTTAATACAAGAAGGTAATCTAGGTTTGTTCAAGGCTGTTGAAAAATTTGATTGGACTAAGGGTTACAAATTTTCTACATACGCTACTTGGTGGATTAGACAATCAATAACTCGAGCTCTAGCCGATCAATCCAGAACAATTCGTATACCTGTTCATATGGTAGAAACTATTTCAAAATATAAACAAGTTATTCGTCGTCTTTCTCAAGATCTTGGGCGAGATCCTTTAATTGAAGAAATAGCAATTGAAATGGGATTAGAAATTGAGAAAATCCATATTATTGAAAAAATTAATCAAGAAACAGTTTCCCTTGAACAACCAATTGGAGATGACGATGAAAAATCTACTCGTGGTGAATTTATTCCAGATGATAAAATTTTAAAACCGGATCAGAATTCTTCTCGAAGAATTCTATCCGATCAAATTAAAGAAGTTTTGGAAACACTTTCTGATAAAGAACGCAGAATATTAGAGCTTCGTTATGGTTTAAATGATGGCATTCAACATACCTTAGAAGAAGTTGGAACAGAATTTGGAGTAACTCGTGAGCGTATCCGTCAGATAGAAGCAAAAGTTCACGAAAAACTTCGTAATAATGAGAAAATCTCCCGTTTAAGAAATTACTTTGACTAGAAGAAATAATCCACAAAAACCCCAATAAAATTGGGATTTTTGTGGATTATAGAAGTCTTCCTATTTGTGTTATAATGGGTCATTGTATGAGTGTGCTTATATTTATATTTTACATAGTTTCTTTTCTTGCCATATATGTGCAAGTCTTTTTTCTAGTTACATTTTTTGAATATAGAAAAGAAATAATAATAAGAAAAGGTAAAATAATTTTAAAAAATTATCCGACTGTCACAGTTATTGTACCATGTTATAACGAGGAAAAAGATATCTGTTTAACCATTGATTCTATCATAAATCTTAATTATCCGAGAGGTAAATTAAGTATTTTTATAGTTGATGATGGTTCTAAAGATGATACTTGGAATGTTTTACAAAAATATGCCTCAAACCCACTTGTAACACTTTTTCAAAAAAAGAATGGTGGTAAGCACACAGCTCTTAATTTAGGTATAGAAAATGCCACCAGTGAATTTATTGGTTGTTTAGATTCTGATTCTTCTGTTCACCCCGAAGCCCTTAAACGAATTATTACATTTTTTGATAACGAAAAAACTATGGCTGTAACTCCTTCAGTTATTATCCGTAATCCTAAGAATATAATCCAACAAGCTCAAGGAGCAGAGTTTGACACAGCTCATTATTTTACAAAAATGTTAGCTTTTCTAAAAGGAATTTCTGTCACACCAGGTCCTTTCTCAATTTTTCGTAGAAGAGTTTTTGAGGAAATTGGTCCCTATTATAAGGCTCACAATACTGAAGATCAAGAGATAGCATTGCGAATGCACAAAAAAGGATATTTGATTGATAATTGTCCAGATGCTTATGTTTATGCAGGAAGTCCTGATACATTTAAAAAGCTTTATAAACAAAGGGTTAGATGGGTATATGGCTTTATCAAGAATGGTATAGATTATAGAGAATTATTTTTCAAGCCCAAATATGGCACAATAGGAATTTTTACATTACCATCAGGGTTCATTTTAATATTAGGGACGCTCTTTTTATTAGTTCTTTTTTTAGTAAGATTATTTGATTTTATCGTTAATAAAGTATTACAAATACGTGCTACTGGTTTTAGCTCTTTATTTAAAATAAATTTTTCTTTTGATCCATTTTTTATTAACACTCAAATTTTCTTATTTATTTCAATTTTGTTATATACTCTAGTTACTATTTCAGTGATACTTGGACGCCGAATGGTTGACGGGCGTAAAGCATTCTCAATTGATATATTTATATTTATTATTGTATATTTTATACTTGCTCCAATATGGCTAGTAAAATCAGTTTGGAATGCTCTATGGTCCCACGAATCAAACTGGGTCGCAGAACGAGATTATTCACTTAAGAAAAATCAATTATAACTATGGGAAATGATTGGAAGAAATATGTTATAGTTTTTTTTATAACGGCAGCTCTCTTTGCAGTGGCAGCTGGTTTAAGTAATTTTTTTTCTAATAAAAGAATAGCTGACATCAAAACAATTCAAACTAAACTTTCTACTGATATTCTCTCTTCGGAAACTCAATTTTTATTACTCTCTGAACTTTCTTGTGAGCAAGATGATCAAAGTGGAGATCTTTCTTCTGAATTAAATAATTTGGCAGAAAAAATAAATTATAGTGAAAATAATTTCAAAGGTAATGCTGAAATAATTGAATTAAAGAAAGAATATACTCTTTTAGAAATTAAAGACTATATTTTGATAAAAAAAATAAATAAAAAATGTGGAGAAAAGTTTGTCCCTCTTCTCTATTTTTATACGACTGCAAATAATTGTACGGAGTGTGTCAAACAAGGATTTGTCTTAACAGAATTACGTCAGAAATATCCAGATGTTAGAGTCTATTCATTTGATTACAATTTGAAATTATCAGCTCTTAAGGCACTTTTAAGAATATATAAGATTAAAGATACTAGATTACCAGCAATTGTTGTCAATGATAAAAAAGAGATTGGGTTCAAAACAGTCAATAATTTAAAAAAAACATTTCCAGAGATTTTAAAATTACTTCCTAAAAAATTAAAATTACCAACTACGACTTCAAAAACAAAAAACTCAAAAGCTTCGAGCTCTTAAGTTCATTGTTAAATTTGAGCCGCCTCTCAGATTCGAACTGAGGACCTACGGTTTACAAAACCGTTGCTCTGCCAACTGAGCTAAGGCGGCATATATACA
>CAYNYY010000002.1:5723-8174 GCA_964401625.1 uncultured Candidatus Saccharibacteria bacterium | reverse complement strand
AAACTATTCCTCCTTTATTGATACCTACCAAGACAGCTAAGGCGGCATATATACACAAAACTAAATTTTCAAAAACCAAACTATTCCTCCTTTATTGATACCTACCAAGACAGCTAAGGCGGCATATATACATAAAACTAAATATACTATTCAATTTCTTCCTTTACTTTTTCCTTAATCCGTTTAATTTTTTCTTTTAATTCAAATACAGCTTTCTTAATAAATGAATGTCTGTAAGGTGTGTTCAATTCCTGTTTTTTCTTAAGATAAGAATTTATTTTTGGTAATTTTTCATTGAAATTTTTTCTCATCTTAGTTATGAATATAAACCAATACTTAGCTAAACCGAATATTGCTTTTTGAACTACATATTTCGTCAAATATAGCACATTTTTTTCTATGTGTCTAAATTGGATTCTATATGTATATGATTTATCTATTTTAATAAACTCTTTTCTTGATGTTCTAAACTCCCATATTCTAAAAAACAACATTCCGAATGCAACTAAAATTGATATGAAAAAAATAATAATAACAAGAGTCATAATTAATTAATTGATTCTCTAACGAAGTATTTTAAAGTTGCTTTATTTTCTCCCAATAATTGACCAATTGTTATTTTGGGATTTTTGATAAAAGGTTGATCAATCAAAGTTTGTTCTTTGAAATAAGTTGTTATTTTACCTTCTAGTATTTTTTTCTTTATTTCTTCTGGTTTATCTGAGGTAGCAACTTCTTTTTCAAAAACTTCTTTAACTTTTAATTTATCTTTCTCCGTAATTTCTTTGCCATCTATATAGATTGGTTTCATTGCTGCTATATGCATGGCTATATCTCGAGCAATCTCTTTAGTTCCTCCTATCAAAGAGGTGATTACGCCACTTTTATTTCCATGAACATAACAACCAAGGATTTCTCCTTTTATTTCTTCTACTTTTCCTAATTCAATTTTTTCGCCAACTTTCTGAATAACTGGGTTAATTAAATCAAGTGACTGAGCTGTCATTTTTTCTATTCCTTCATCTAATGCTAATTTAGCCAATCTATTTGCCAAAGAAATAAAATCTTCATTTTTTGCTACGAAATCTGTTTCAGTGTTAAGAGCCAATAATAAAGCCTTGCCTTCACTTTCTAGAATAATGATTATTCCTTCCTTGGCATCGCGTCCGGCCTTTTTCATAGCGATATTACTTGATTTCTTTTTCAATATAATTAAAGCTTTTTCCACATCTCCATCAGATTCTTCAAGTGCATTTTTACATTGCATAACTGATACGCCAGTGCTATCTCTCAATTCTTTAACTAATTCTATTGTTATTTTTATAGACATTGTTTTTTAAAATTATAAAAAAATGATTAATATTATTCTAATTTAAGCAGTTTTTTCTTCCTCAAGAGAATTATGTCCCTTATTATAAGCTTCTTTAACTTCAGAAAGGAAGAAAGAGATACTTGAAACAGAAGCATCGTTAGCTATGATAGGAAATTCTATTTCTTTTAAGTTACAATCTGTATTTGCTAAAGCTACAATTTGGATATTCATTTTTTGAGCTTCAACTACTGCAATATGTTCTTTTTTAGGGTCAACAACAAACATTACATCAGGAACTTTAGTTATAGTAGATAGACCTTGAAAATTTCTAGTCATATCATTCATTTCTCTATCTATCAAAAGTCTCTCTTTTTTAGTATATTTTTCAAACTCTCCTGCTTCCTTTTTTTCACGCAAATCAAGAAGTTTATTAATACGTTTTTTAATTTCTGAGAAATTTGTTAAAGCTCCACCAACCCAGCGTGTATTTACATAAGGCATTCCTAAAGAAAGGGCAGTCTCAATAATTTGTTGGCGTGCTTCAGCTTTTGTTCCAACAAATAAAATAATTTTACCAGTAGCTGCGTAATGAGCAATCTGATCTAGTGCTTTTTCAAGCAGATCATAAGTTTTTTCAATATCTATAATATCAACTCCATTTTTTGTTGTGAAAATGTAAGGAGTTGTTGATGGGTGTCGGCGACTTTTAGAATATCCATAGTGGACACCTGACCTGAACATTTCTTCTATTTTTGTATTTTCTATACTCATATCTATGTTTAATTATTTTTTCCACTTCGGGTGGAAGTTTAGTAATTATTCCGTTTTTAAGCATTCCAGCTTGTCTTGTTGGTTTGGTAAGTAAATTTTACCAAAAAACCTTAGGACGAAAGGGTTTTAGAAAATTAAAAAATCCCTCACGGAACATATGTACAGATTACCAGAGAAGGGGTTATTTTGCAAGGTTGTTGTCCAGTTAACCTTTCGCAAATGCGCAAGAACCGTTCTTGCGCATTTACCGATTTTCTGCTATCGCACATTTTCGGTAAAGAACTATTTTAGGAATAATTTAGTTTTTGATACTTTTTTATCGTTTTTAGTTCTTTACCGATTTTCTGCTATCGCACATTTTCGGTAAA
>CAYNYY010000002.1:0-5623 GCA_964401625.1 uncultured Candidatus Saccharibacteria bacterium | reverse complement strand
TACTAAATCTACTAAATCTACTAAATCTACTAAATCTACTAAATCTACTAAATCTACTAAATCTTAAAAATTGTCAAAAAACTCGTTTTAATGTAAGATACCATTATGAGACAATCACAACTATTCACAAAAACACAAAAAGAAAATCCAGCTAATGAAATGTCTATGAATGCCGAATTACTCATTAAGGCTGGATTTATTAGTAAAGAAATGGCTGGTGTTTATTCATATTTACCTTTAGGATTAAGGGTAATAAAAAAAATTGAAAATATTATTCGCGAAGAAATGAATGCTATCGGTGGACAGGAAATGAGAACTAGTGTGCTTCAAAGTAAGGAAGTTTGGGAAAAATCAGATAGATGGAATGATAATAATGTTGATGTTTGGTTTAAAACTAAATTAAAGAATGGAAGTGAAGTTGGATTATCATTTACCAACGAAGAAGCATATTCAAATATCTTAAAGAAATATATAAATTCTTATCGAGATTTACCTATATATCCATATGATTTTAAAAATATTTTTAGAAATGAAACTAGAAGTAAATCTGGGATTTTAAGAGGTAGAGAATTTTATTGGAAAGCACTATATTCATTTTCTAAAAATGAGGAAGAGCATAATATTTTTTACGAAAAAGCGAAACAAGCTTATAAAAATATTTATAATAAAGTTGGTATTGGTCATTTAACTTATCTAACATTTGCTTCTGGCGGAAGTTTTTCTAAATATTCTCACGAATTTCAAACTATTACTGGGGCTGGAGAAGATACTATTTATGTAGATGAAAATAATAGTCTAGCAATTAATAAAGAAGTTTATGACGATGAAATCCTCAATAATCTTAATTTAAATAAAGAAAATTTAGTAGAAAAAAGAGCTATAGAAGTTGGTAATATTTTTTCACTTGGAACAAAATTTTCAGTACCTTTTGATCTTAAATATAAAGATGAAAATGGTAAAGATAAGTTAGTGTTTATGGGGTCATATGGTATAGGATTGAGTAGACTTATGGGAACAATTGTTGAGGTCTTGTCCGATAGTAAGGGCATTATTTGGCCGGAAAGTGTTGCTCCGTTCAAGATACACTTACTTGTTTTGGGAGATGAAGATAAAATAAAAAATTCGGCCAATGATTTATATTCTGATCTATCTAAAAAAGGAATTGAAGTTTTGTATGATGACCGCCAAGATATGAGTGCTGGTGAAAAATTTGCTGATGCCGATCTTATAGGTATTCCTTACCGAATAGTTGTTTCTAAAAGAACTTTAGCTGACGGTGGTTATGAAGTAAAAAAACGAAAAGAAAAAAACGAAAAAATTATTAGTAAAGAAGAATTATTTAAATTATTAGAACAAAGCAACTAACTCTCATATGTTTAAAAAATTTTACCAAATGCTTTCAAATGATATCGGAATTGACTTAGGGACAGCGAACACTCTAGTTTATTTGAGAGGGCAGGGTATTGTTATAAACGAGCCATCGGTTGTTGTTGTTAATCAAAAAACTGGGCAGATAGTAGCCATTGGGTCAGAAGCCAAAGTGATGCTTGGGCGAACTCCAGGTCATATTAAAGCGGTCAGACCTATTGTTGATGGAGTTATTTCTGATTTTGAAGTTACAGAAGAAATGCTTTCTTATTTAATTAATAAAGTGGAAAAAAATTCTAGAAAAATTATTCGCCCCCGTGTTGTTGTTGGAGTTCCGACAGGTATAACAAATGTTGAGATTAGAGCCGTGGAAGATGCAGCTCATTCAGCTGGAGCTAGAGAAGTCTACATTGTTGAAGAACCAATGTCAGCTGCGATTGGAATTCGTTTACCAATTAAAGACGCGGTTGGTTCTGTTATTGTTGATATGGGAGGTGGAACGACAGATGTTGCTGTTATTTCTTTATCAGGAATTGTTTGTTCTAAAAATTTGAAAATTGCAGGAGATCTTCTAAATTCAAATATCATTAATTATATGAGAGATGAATTCAAATTGTTAATTGGAGAAAGAACTGCAGAAAATGTCAAAATAGCTATCGGGTCAGTCATTGAAGGTGATCCAATAGAAACAGAAGTTAGGGGGAGAGATTTAGTAACTGGACTGCCTCGTCAAGTAATTATTACTGACTCCGATATTCGTGAAGCAATTATGCCCTCAATTAATAGTCTTCTTGATGGAATAAAAGAAGTTCTTGAAACTACTCCGCCGGAGCTCCTTTCCGATATTATGCGTAGGGGCTTAATTCTTTCTGGAGGTGGAGCTTTATTGCGTGGTCTAGATACCCTAATTCAAGATGTTATTAAAATACCTGTTTATGTTGCCGAAGACCCTCTAACTGCAGTTGCTCGAGGTACTGGAATAATCCTTGACGATGTCGAGTCATTTAAAGAAATTTTATTAAATACAGATGATACATCAGTTCCTAGATAAAAGACAAATACTCAGAAGAAAAAAATTTATTAGAATAATAATAATTTTAGGTCTTTTACTTTTGATATCTTTTTCAGGAGTTTTACCTTTTATCGTTAGTTTTTTTAATTATGTTGGTCAGCCAATCTGGGAAGCAAAGAAAGTTATTGTAGACAAAAGTAATAATTTAAGTTACTTAACAAGAACCAGATCTTCTTTATTAGAAGAAAATAAAAAACTTCTAGTAGAAAATTCTAATTTAGAAATTTCAATGATTAATTATCAAATTTTAGAAAAAGAAAATAAAGATTTAAAAGAATTATTTAATCGTGTTCCTAATCCATCTAATTTAATTTTAGCTAGTATTTTAGTTAAACCCAGTAATTCTCCGTATGACACTATGATTATTGATGTTGGATTAGACAATGGTATTAAAAAAGATTCAAAAGTTTATGTAAATGGGAATATTCCAGTAGGAATTATCAGTAAAGTTTATTCTAGAACTTCCTTAGTAGAACTTTATTCAAACCCAGGTAAAATAACTGCTGGTATTATAAATAATCTAAACATTAATGTTGATTTAATAGGTCGTGGTGGAAGCAATTTTGAAATGTCTGTTCCTTTTGGATTAGCTATTCCCAATGGAACAATGGTTAACTTACCGGGGATTAAATCAGAAGTTGTAGCCATCGTTGATAAAGAAATTATAGATGAGGCAAACCCAAATAGAAAAATTATTCTTCGTGCTCCAGTAAATATTCAAAATCAAGAATGGGTTCAAGTGGAAAAATAAAGTGGAAAAACAAAAATAAAATAAAAAAATGAAAGCATTTGAATTTAAAATAGAAAAGAAAATGCCCGGCACGCTAACGCGTGCCGGGCAGATAACAACTCCTCATGGCATAATTAAAACACCAGCTTTTGTGACAGTCGGAACAAAAGCTACAATAAAAGCTATGACTCCTGAACAAGTAAAAGATGCTGGGGTGCAGGTTATTTTGGCTAATACTTATCATTTATATTTACAGCCAGGTGATGAAATAATTAAAAATGCTGGAGGTTTAAATAAATTTATGAATTGGTCTGGCCCGACAATGACCGACTCTGGAGGTTTTCAAGTTTTTTCTTTAGGAGTTGCTTATGGTAAAGAAATTTCAAAAGTTATTTCAGTAACAGATCCAAGTTTATTAATAACAGAACGCTCTAGTGTTTTAGACGGGTTACCAAAGCTAGCAACGATAGGGAATGATGGTGTTTCTTTTCGTTCTCATATTGATGGAAGTTTACATTACATTACTCCAGAAAAATCAATTGAAATTCAACATAATTTAGGAGCTGATATAATTTTTGCTTTTGATGAATGCACTTCACCAACTGAAGATGACGAATATCAAGAAGAAGCTTTAGCTAGAACTCATGCTTGGGCAAAAAGAAGCTTAGAAAGGCATTTAGAGTTAGAGCAGAAAAAACAAAACACAAATAAAACTTCGCAGAAAGTTCTTTTTGTGAGGTCCTCGGACGAGGGAGGACGAGGGGCCAGACCATCACAAAAAGAACTTTCTGCTTCGTTTTTGAATACAAATTTACCTCAATTCTTGTTTGGAATTGTTCAAGGTGGTCGCTCGGAGATACTAAGAAAAAAATCTGCCAAAATTATTGGAGATATGAATTTTGATGGTTTTGGAATAGGAGGTTCTTTTGCCAAAGAAGATATGTCTACGGCAGTAAAATGGGTAAACGAAATATTGCCTGAAGAAAAGCCCCGCCATTTATTAGGGATAGGCGAACCAGAAGACTTATTTATCGGAGTTGAAAATGGTGTAGATTTATTTGATTGTGTTGCTCCAACTCGTTTAGCCCGCAACGGAACTCTTTATATAAAAACTGGGAAAATAAATATTTTAAACGCTAAATTCATAAACGACTTCAATCCAATTGAAAATGATTGCCAGTGTTATACTTGTGTAAATTATACCCGTGCTTATCTCTCTCATCTTTTTCGTGCCAAAGAAATGGAGGCAGCCACTTTGGCTTCAATTCATAATGTTTATTTTATTACCAAGCTCGTTGCTCAAATGCGTGAAGAAATTTTAGCCGGAACTTTTTTAGAATTCAAAAAGATTTTTTTGAGCAAATATAAGTAAGACACAATAAGTATATTTTCTTAATTCCTCCCCCCAAAGTTATCCCCAATAACTTTGGGGGGATTTCCTTTCATAATGGCACAATTATTGATATAATATAAATGTTTTAGTTGAAACGAAGAACAAAAATTATGTCAAAAAACTTGTTCAGATTAAAATTAATTATCTCAGGGATTTTTATCTTTGTTAGTTTCTTTTTTGTCTCTCAAGCTTTCGCCATTAACCCAATCGCTCCCTTCAGTCCAAGCCAAAACATCATTGACCCAGGTGCTACTAATACTCCATGGGGAGGTTGTGGACCAACAGATTCTAATTGTTATATTAAGACTCTCAATACTCTTGTAACTAAAATAACTACTCCAACAACTAAGAAAGTAGTTACCAAAACAACTTCTTCAACTTCTTCAACTACTTCCTCTCCAACTGTTTCCAAGTCAACTCTCGTCAAAGCTCTCCGAAGCTTATTACTTTCCAGAAGTTTACCAACCGATATTCTTTCTTTACTTCAAGGACCTAGAGGACTAAGAGGACTCCAAGGAAATAAAGGAAAAGATGCTCCCTTAACTCCAACTCCAACTTATACTCCAATGCAAACCACTTATGCTCCTGTCGCTTATCTTCCCCCTAATCCAGCTACTAATTATGCAGGAGGAAGTATATTCTCAGCCACCGATTTATCTTCTAAAAACTTCACCACCAACATAGCTAAAATTACTACTCTAAATGTTTCAGCCAATTCAGCTTTCATTGGAAATGTTACGACAACAGGCAATCAAAGTATCAGTGGAAATCTAGATGTGACTGGCAATCAAACCAATGCAGGAACTCTCGGCGTGACTGGCAACACAACTATTGGCGGAACTCTCGGCGTTACAGGCAACACCACAATCGGTGGAACCTTAACTTCAGCTGGTAATTCTACTTTGGCTACTGGAGACAACACTACTAATTCTCTAGGTTCTGGAGCTTCATCAACTAATACCATTGGTTCAACTACAACTCCTGGAACTTTAACTTTACATGGAGCTACTACTTTAGATAATACCTTTTCTCAAACTGGCAATAATACTTTCTCCACTGG
>CAYNYY010000001.1:48299-55934 GCA_964401625.1 uncultured Candidatus Saccharibacteria bacterium | reverse complement strand
CGACTTTAGTTCAGATGATTACAGGTATGGTTTATCAAGGACCTCAACAAATTGGGGTCATAAATAAAGAATTAGCAGAATTACTTAAAAAAGATGGTTATAAAAACATTAGTGAAGCAATCGGTTCTTATTTTGAATAAAAATAAAAAAAAGAAACCTGGACGACAAAATCGTTCAGGCTTTTTAATTTTTTTCCGAATTATTTTAAATAATAATTCGGGAGGGGAGTTGTCCCCTCTAGAAATCTGACTGCTGTAGCCAAATTTCTTACGGCGAATATGTTGCCGTCAATTTCTTTAGCTCCCACCTGTACGAAGGTGGGGCAAAAATCTTTTTTTAAATTTTTTGCTATACGCAAAAAATTTTTTTCAAAGATTTTTGCTTCTTTTTCTTGAAGATCAAGAAAAACGACCCCCTCAAAGTCATTTTCTTTAATCTTCAAAACTAAATCTTTTAGGGGATCTCCCCAAAAGAAAAATTCCAAATTTTTTCTTTTTGTAGCGTCAAACACTGACGCTACAATTAATATCTTTTTTCTCATATTTTTTTTGCCTACCTACTTTACTCGGCAGGACTTTCTTTGATTTTAAATGAATTTTCTTTCAATATATCATTTATTTGAAAAAAGTCAATATTTATATAAATATTGAAAATATTGTTATAATATAATCACTTATGAAAAAAGAAAAAAAACAACCCAAGCAGAAGAAAAATATCTTATATACTGGTTTTGGCGACAAAGGAACCACTACTCTTTTTAACTGTAAACAAGGGCGAATTTCTAAAAGTGCCAATATTATTGAAGCTCTTGGTGAAATAGATGAATTAAATGCTTATTTAGGTATTATTAAAGTTTCCAATGGAATAGATCGCGTAAAATTAAAAATAAGTAACAAAGATATTCTTTTTAATTCTTTAATTGAAGAAATTCAACAAACCCTTTTTGTAATTCAAGCAGAAATCGCTGGATCAAAAATGACAGTCAATAAAAAAACTTTAGATAGAATAGAAAATATCATAAATAAAATTGCAGATATTTTACCTCCTATTAAATCATTCACTATTTCAGGAGGGAGCACCTTAAGTGCAGAACTTGATTATGCTAGAACTCTAACTCGTCGAGCAGAACGCCGCATCATTTTAGTCAAAGAAGAGAAAAACAATGTGATTAGTCTAACAACCACTTCTTATCTAAACAGACTTTCTAGTGCTTTTTTCGCAATGTCTAGATATACTAATTTTGTATTTTCTATAAAAGAAGATCATCCTGATTATAATAAATAAATAGAGAAAGGTGATAATTAATTTGAATTAAAAGTTAATCGTATAGTATAATAAAAAAATGAAAGTAAGTATTTTTGATAGAGAGAAAGAACTTGTTTGGGTTCAGATATTATATTTATATGTAATTCCGACATTACTTTTATATTTTAAAGTTATTCCTGGAAATTTTCGTTTCATGATGCTTTTCGGAATTGCCTTACTTATGTATGGTATTGTTGAGCATGCAAAATGGACTTATCTTGATTTAGGAGTTTTCAAGAATTTCATGAAAGATATTGGTCCTTATACCTTGTTCACAATTGCTGCTATTGGTTTTCTTTTTTGGTTATCAGAAATAGTTCCTCATAATCCGTTTTTAAGATGGTGGGATAATACTAGATTTCTGTTATTATTCATTCCAATTAGTATCCTGCAAGAAGTTATTTTCAGAGGTATTTTAATGAAATTACTTCGCCATGCTTTTTCAAGTCCAGTATTTATTATTGCTCTTGATGCAGCTGTATTTGCTCTGATGCATGTTATTTATTTGAATGCAACTTTTATTTTACCTATGACTTTTATTGCAGGTATTGGGTTCGCTTGGATATATTATAAATATCCAAATCTGATTTTAATATCAGCTTCTCATACAATTTTAAACTTTGTAGCTATGATTCTCGGTTTTTTTGTTATTAGATAAAATTATATATTCTTTATGAAAGAAGTTAAAAAAATTCCCTTAAAATTAAAAAAAGTTTTTTATAATAATATAATACAATCAGTTTTAATTAGTTTTATAATGATGATTGTTCTTTTTGGTATAGTTTTTTTATTTTTCTGGTCTAATAAAAAACAAGTTATCAATTATTTTGTTAAAGAATATAGACTAGAACAACAAAAAATTCTACCACCTGAGATTCCCTTAATAAAACAAAAAGTAAAAATAGAAAACTCAGTCGTTCCTGTTATTAAGTCAATAAATAAAAAAATCCCTACAGTTGTTGATGCTGTAAAAAAAGCTAAACCAGCAGTTGTTTCAATAATTATTAGTAAAGAAGTTCCTAAATATAATATCACTCGCCGCAAAGAAGCTGTTGTTGATAAAAATGGTAAAGTAGTACCAAATTTATTCATAGACAAATTAGTTTATACTCCTGACGGGTTTGAGAAAAAAGAATTAGGAAGTGGTTCAGGTTTCCTCGTTTCCGCTGATGGTTTAATAGTTACTAATCGTCATGTAGTTTCAGGATCAGGTGATATTTTTACAGTTTTTCTAAATAATGGTAAAAAATATACAGCTAAAGTTCTTGATCGTGATCCAGTTTTAGACATTGCTTTAATAAAAATTAAAGGATCTAATTTTCCTTATTTAACATTGGCAAATTCTAAGCTGTTGAATATAGGTCAAACGGTTATAGCAATAGGTAATGCTTTAGGCGAATTCCGAAACACTGTTTCTGTTGGAGTAATTTCTGGTTTATCTAGATCTATTTATGCTGGAGATGAAGCTGGGCAAGTAGAATTTCTTAATAAAGTGATTCAAACAGATGCAGCAATTAATAAGGGTAATTCTGGGGGTCCACTTCTAAATATTAATGGCAATGTTGTGGGTGTTAATGTAGCTCTTGTGGAAGGTTCTTCAAATATTGGTTTTTCTTTACCAATTGATAGTGTTAAAGAAGCAATAACTTCAGTTTTGAAAACAGGTAGAATCATTCGACCTTATATTGGAATACGTTATGTTATGATTACCCCTGAATTAAAAACAAAGGATAATTTACCATATGATTATGGTATTTGGATTCAAAAAGGACCAAACGCTAATGAACCAGCGATTATTCCAAACTCTCCAGCAGAAAAAGCTGGATTAAAAGAGGGGGATATCATTCTTGAAGTAGATAATAAAAAAGTTTCTGAGGATGAGGATTTTCCTCTCTTAATTCGTAATAAAAAAATTGGTGATTTTGTGATGATGAAAGTTTTTTCGGATGGCTCTGTAAAAACAGTAGTTGTTGTCCTGAAACAAGCTCCTAATAATTATAATTAATTTTCCATAAAAAAAGTATATAATAAAAATATGATAGATTTAAATAAATTACAAAAAGAAGTAATGCGAAATAAAGTAGAAAAAGGCTTTAATACTACGGATGTGGCGATGGAGTTTTGCCGTGCTTATGAAGAGCTTTCGGAAGCTTTTTCAAAATTTAATAAAAACCAAGATGGTGTAGCAGAAGAATTTGCAGATGTGGCGATTTTTATTCTTGGTATGTGTGAAATACTTGGTTATGATTTGGAAAAAGAATTAATTAAAAAAATGGAAACGAATAAACATAGAATATATAAAAAAGTTAAATCTCCCGACGGCAAAGATGTCTTCATGAGAGTTAAAACAGAAACCGATCCCTAAAAAATAACCCCTTAAGGGGTTATTTTTTGATATATTCTGTGAATTCTAAATTATAATTATTTAATTCGTCCTTTTTGTATTTTTCAGATTTGATTTTCTGCCATTTGTCCTCTTCCATCAATGGAAAAAATACTTCTGCATCTGGGAATTCTGCATCAACATAAGTTATATAAAGTTTATCAGCTTTTTCAATCATTAATTTATATATCATTCCTCCGCCAATTATAAAAACTTCTTCATTCTTATTTTCAATCTTACTTAATAATTCCATAAGTTCATCAAGAGAATATACAACATCTGCTCCTTCTTTTCTGAAATCATTATTCAATGTTATTATTATATTTCTTCTATTGGGTAATAATCTTCCAATCTGTCTCCCATTTTCATCCCTTTTTAATGATTCAAAAGTTTTCTGTCCCATTATTACAGTATGACCTCTGGTAGTTTCTCTAAAATGTTTCATATCGGCTGGTAAATTCCAAAGGAGGTCATTCTTTTTACCAAGTTCATTATTTTTACCTATTGCTGCAATTATTGAAATAATCATTTTATTATATTTAATCCCTCAATAGGACCATTAGGATTAAAATAAGGTTTGAAGGATTGATAAATTTCATCAACCAGAGTTTCATCTTTTTTCTTAGCCCTATCATATATGTTTTTAGGCAATTTAGGAAAAATATTGGGATGATTATTATTTCTTTTTATTAATTCATTTGCTCCTACATAATGATTATCATATATATGGGCATTAGAAATAGTATGAGTATAAATTCCTGGTTTAACCCCAATTTTTTGAGCAAGAGTCATGGCTAGTAGAGCAAAACCAAAAGTATCAAAAGGACAGCCGAGCATCATATCATTTGAACGAATTACATTATGTAAATTTAATCTCCCCCCAATAATATTTACAGTAAAAGCAAAAGGACAAGGAACATTTTTTTTCTTAGTACCAAGCAATCCATCATCAGCAGGATCCCAAGTTATAACAACACCATGACGGCTAGACGAATCTTTTTGAAGTAATTGCACTAACTCTTCTAATTGGTCTCGACCGAAATAATAACGCCATCTATAACCGTAAGCAGAAGATATAGTCCCATCTTCTTCAATAAATGCATCCCACATTTTTGTATATTTCCTTAAAAATTCTGTATCCTTATCTCCTGTTATAAACCACACTTGTTCTGCAATCGGGGACCTTATGGGGTTTTTACGAAGAGTAAGAATAGGGAATCCATCTTTTTCTAAATCAATTTGGAAAGTAAGACCTGGAAGAGCTTTTGTTTTATGTCCAGTTCTTTCATTAAGCTCTTCAACCCCTTCCCCCATTATTTTTTTTATTAAGTTTTTGTAGATTAAGTCAAATGTTGTCATATTATTAATTATATTATAATATATATACTATGGAAATGCCAAATAAAGAAAAAAAAGATTACAATATAAAGTATCCTTATTTACCCAAAGGGCGTGATATTTTATATGTGCCTAAAGATAATAATTTTATGCAAATGGCTAAGGAGACTGCATTTGAAGAATCAACAGATAAAAGGTTTTCCACTGGTGCAGTAATCGTCCGAGTTAATGATGGAGTTGTTGTTTCTAGGGGGGCAAATAATGTACCTTTTACAAACAGACATTTAATAAATTTACATAAGAAGTATTGTGTTAGAAAATTATTTAAAATTCCTTCTGGCCAAAAATACTGGGTTTGTCCAGGTTGTCCTGGTGGTAATCATCATGCAGAATATACAGCATCTAAAAAATTAATAAAACAGGGATATGATAAAAAAGATTCTTTTGATTTATATCTTTGGGGGCATTGGTGGGCCTGTAAAGACTGTTGGGATAAAATGCTTGAAATTCCTATCAGAAATTTATACTTAATGGAAGATAGTGAAATTCTTTTTAATGAAAAAAATGAAAGTAACATTATAGCTAATAGATTTAATGATAAGAAGTAAAGTTCAAAATTAGTATTTTATTTTTCTGGTTCATGTTAAAATCAAACTATTATGATCCTAATCTAATTGCTTATAATGAAAGATAAAAAAATAGAAAGTTTAATAAAAGAAGAAGAAAAAAGACAAAAAAATGTTATTAACTTAATTGCCTCTGAAAATATAGTTTCAGATGATGTCTTAAAAGCTTTAGGTTCTAAATTAACTAATAAATATGCTGAAGGTTATCCAGGAAAAAGATATTATGGTGGGAATAAAGTAATAGATAAAGTAGAAAATTTAGCGATAACTAGAGCTCTTAAACTTTTTAAATTAAAACCAACTGAATGGCATGTTAATGTTCAGCTTCTATCAGGAAGTCCAGCAAATTTTGCTTTATATTCTGCTCTCATTCCTATCGGTGGTAAAATAATGGGAATGAAACTTTCTTCGGGAGGGCATCTTACTCATGGACATCCAGCTTCTATGACAGGGAAGCTTTGGAAAAGTATTCAGTTTGAATTAGACGGAAAAACAGAGGTTATAAATTATGTAGCTTTGAAGAAGTTAGCCAAAAAAGAAAAGCCAGATATTATCGTTTGTGGTTTTACAGCATATCCAAGAATTGTAGATTTCAGAAAATTTAGAGAAATTGCAAATAATTGTGGTGCTTTACTTCATGTGGATATGTCTCATTTTGCTGGTCTTGTAGCAGGAGGTGTATACCCATCTCCATTTCCATACGCTGATTCTGTGATGACAACAACACATAAAAGTCTTCGTGGTCCGCGTCAAGCAATTTTATTTGTAAAAAAAGATAAAAGAGGATTAGATAAAAAACTAGATAAAATGGTAATTCCTGGACTCTTTGGTGGACCACACGAGAATAATATTGCTGCAGTTGCTGTGGCCTTGAAAGAAGCAGATAGTTTGGCTTTTAAAAAGTACGCCAAACAAATAATTAAAAATGCCAAAGCTTTAGCTAAAGAATTAAAAAAATTTGGTTGGCATATTATTTCAGGTGGGACAGATTCGCATCTTATACTTATGGATACATGGATGGAAGGAAAAGGCATTTCTGGAAAAGAAGCTAGTGAAAGGTTAGAAAAAGAAAATATTATTGTAAATATGAATACAATTCCGGGAGATACCCGTTCTGTTATGAATCCTTCGGGTATTAGACTTGGAACTTGTGCAGAAACAACTCGTGGTAAAAAAGAAAAAGATATGATAAAGATTGCTCAAAAAATTAATAGAATTTTAAGGAAATAGAATGTCAACAAAAAACAAGAAGTATAAAGGAAAATTTATTGTGATAGACGGAACTGATGGGAGTGGAAAAGCAACACAAGTTACTTCTTTAACTAAACATCTTAGGAAAGATGGATATAAAGTAAAACTTGTAGATTTCCCTGAGTATTATAATAATTTTTTTGGAGAATTTATCGGGCATTGTCTTTCTGAACAATATTATAATTTTATAAATATTCACCCTAAAATTGCTTCAGTTTTATATGCTGCTGATAGATGGGAATCAAAAAAAGAAATGGAAAAATGGCTTAGTCAGGGTTACATTGTTCTAGCTAATCGATATGTTTCGGCTAATCAAATTCATCAAGGGGGAAAAATAAAGAACATTAAAAAACGCAATGATTTTATTAAGTGGCTTGATGAAATGGAACATGATGTTTTTGGAATACCTCGACCGGATATTGTTTTTTATTTAAGTTTACCTATAAATATAGTTCTTAGCCTTTTAAAAAAAAGGAGTAGTAGTAAAATGAAAAGAGAATATCTAAAAAAGAAAAAAGATGTTCACGAAGAAGATGTCAATTTTCTTATCAATTCACGTAAAAGTGCAATTTGGTTGGCTAAGAATCAAAAAAATTGGATTAGAATAAATTGTTCTTCAAAAGGAATGATTCTACCAATTGAGAATATTCATGATATAATTTATAAAAAAGTTAAAAAGATTATTAAGAAATAAATAAAATAATATTATGGATTTAAATGAATATCAAAAAA
>CAYNYY010000001.1:42217-48199 GCA_964401625.1 uncultured Candidatus Saccharibacteria bacterium | reverse complement strand
AATATAATTTAGACAAATTACAATCAAGAAAAAATAGAGGTGTACTTAAGGGAGATGGAGATGAAAGATAAAAAAATGGAAAAAGAAATAGAAAAATTAATAAAAGGGGTTTTGAAAAGTTTAAATATAGAAGATAGTAATTTTATAGTTGAGCATCCAACAGATTTAAAGATGGGTGATTATTCTACCAACGTAGCGATGGTTTATGCAAAAGAATTAAAAATTAGTCCGAGAGATCTAGCAGAAAAAATCAAAAAAGCATTAGAAAAAAAATTACCAAAAGAAATAGAGAAAATAGAAATTGCAGGTGCTGGATTTATTAATTTTTATTTATCTAGAGAATTTTTTATAAAAAGTATAAATAACATATTAGAACAAAAAGAAAATTGGGGTAAAAATTCCAGCCTTGCTGGGAAAAAAGTTATGGTGGAATATACTCAACCAAACCCATTTAAACCATTTCATATTGGGCATCTTATGAGTAATACTATAGGAGAATCTATATCAAGAATTATAGAATTTTCTGGAGCTAAAACTATCAGAGCAAATTATCAAGGAGATGTTGGTCCTCATGTGGCTAAGGCTATTTATGATCTTTTGTTAAAAGGTTCAAATTATTTAAGATTAGTTGAGGACACTTCTAATAGTATTTCAATAAGAGCATTTTGGATTGGAAAAGCATATATTAATGGTTCTAATCTTTATAATACAGACAAAAATGCTAAAAAAGAAATAGATATTATAAATAAAAAAATTTATGACAGAAGTGATAAAAAAATAAATAAAGTTTATGATTTGGGGAAAGATATCACCCTTAAAGCTTTTGAAGAAATATATAAAACTCTTGGCACGAAGTTTAATTATTATTTTTTTGAAAGCGAAGTGGCTCCGATTGGAGAAAAAATAGTTAGAGATAATGTTGGAAAAATTTTTAAAGAATCTAATGGAGCTATTATTTTTTATGGAGAGAATTATGATAAAAAGCTTCACACTCGTGTCTTTATAAATTCACAAGGGTTGCCAACTTATGAAACGAAAGAAGTAGGTTTAACTGTAACTAAGTTTAATAAAGAGAAAGATTTAGATTTTTCTCTAGTTATTACAGCTATAGAGCAAGGAGAATATATGAAAGTAGTACAAAAAGCTATATCTTTACTTTATCCAAACTTAGAAAAGAGAATGAAACACATAACTCATGGAATGATGAAGCTTTCTACTGGTAAAATGTCTTCTAGGAAAGGGAATGTAGTTACAGGAGAATCATTAATAAGTGATTCATTAGGAATAATTCGTGAAAAAATAGCATATAGGGGATTTAACGAAACTGAACAGATTAATATTTCAAGACAGGTTGGCATTTCAGCTCTTAAATATTCAATACTTAAATCATCTCTTGGGTCTGACATTATTTATGATTTTAAAAAGTCTATTTCTTTTGAAGGAGACTCTGGTCCGTATTTGCAATACACAGCAGTTAGAGCTGATTCTATTCTAGAAAAAGCAAAAAAATTTAAAGTAAAAAATGAAAAAAATTTTCCAGCAGAGATTTCAAGCTTAGAAAAATTACTTTATCAATTTCCTGAAGTAATTAAATATTCCTATAATTTATTTGAACCACATCATGTCACAACTTATTTAACAGATTTAGCTAGTGCCTTCAATTCTTTTTATGGTAATACTAAAATTTTAAATGAAGAAAATAAATATATTTCTTATCACTTAGACCTTGTAAAAGCATTTTATCAAACTATGGAAAATGGTCTTTGGTTGTTAGGGATTGAGGTGCCAAAGAAAATGTAAAAAAAACTCCAGATAGTCGGAATTATTTAAAATTAATTGATTTAATTAAGAAATATTTCATTAAAGTTTTTATTTTAAAAAGAAGTTTATTAAATCTGGCGGAAAAGGGCTTTTTCTGGTAAAATTATTTTTATATGAATGAAAAAAGTAAATCTGCGCTTCGAGAAGAAGTAATCTTAAAATTTTGGGAAGAGAATAAAATTTTTGAAAAAAGTTTAGAAAAAGATTCTCCAAAAGGCAATTATGTTTTTTATGAAGGACCTCCTACTGCAAACGGAAAACCAGGAATTCATCACCTAGAATCTAGAGCTTTTAAAGATACTATTCCTCGTTACAAAACAATGTGTGGTTATCATGTTCGTCGCAAGGGTGGTTGGGATACTCATGGGCTCCCTGTTGAATTACAAGTTGAAAAGAAACTTGGACTTTCTTCAAAAAAAGCTATTGAAGATTACGGTATTGCAAAATTTAATAAAGAATGTAAAAAAAGTGTTTGGGAATATACAGAACTTTGGGAGAAATTTACAAAGAGGATTGGGTTTTGGATTGATCAAAAAAATTCGTATGTCACTTACCATAATGATTATATGGAATCAGTTTGGAACGTTATTAAAGAAGCTGATAAACAAAAATTACTTTATAAAGATTATAAAGTTGTGCCTTGGTGTCCACGTTGTGGTACAACCCTTTCTTCACATGAGCTAGCACAGGGATATGAGGATGTGAAAGATTTGTCTGTAACAGCTAAGTTCTGTATTGTAGATGCTTCGCATTCTCTAATTTCTTCGCGCTTTACTCCAGAGGGACCCTACACGACTCAGAAATCAGAGAATACTACGCCTATATATATTCTAGCTTGGACTACAACGCCATGGACTCTTCCTGGAAATGTTGCTTTGGCTGTAGGAGAGAAAATTGATTATGTCATTATAAAATTAAATGATGAATATTTAATTTTAGCGAAGTCTCGTTTATCTATTATTGAGGAAGAATATAAAATAGTAGAAGAAATAAAAGGTAAAGATTTAATCGGCTTAGAATATGAACCACTTTATCCATACTTAAGTAAAACAATTTCAGAACCAGAAAAATCAAAACTTAATAAAGCTTTTAAGGTTTACGGAGCTAACTTTGTGACTACTGACGATGGAACAGGAATTGTTCATACAGCAGTTATGTATGGACAAGACGATTTTGAATTAGGAACAGAAATTGGGTTACCTAAATATCATATGGTTGGACTGGATGGAAAATTCTTAAGTGGAACTGATTTTCTTGAAGGTAGGTTTGTTCGTGATGAAGAAGTTTCGGTAGATATTATTAAAGATTTAGCTCACCGGGGACTTCTTTTCAAAAAAGAAAGATATCAACACTCATACCCTCATTGTTGGCGTTGTCATACTGCTCTTATATATTATGCTCGTGATTCTTGGTATATAAAAATGTCTGCTCTTCGAGATAAACTTATTAAAGAGAATAAAGAAATTAATTGGGAGCCAGAATACATTAAAGAAGGAAGATTTGGCGAATGGTTAAGAGAGGTTAAAGATTGGGCTATTTCACGGGAACGATACTGGGGAACACCATTACCAGTTTGGATATGTGATAAATGTGGCAAGAAAGAGGTTATTGGTAGTATCTCTCAATTAAAATCTAAAACGAAAAAATCAGGTAATAGATATTTTGTTATGCGTCATGGGGAATCGGAAAGCAATGTTTTAGAAATATTAAGTTCCAAAATTGGAGAACAAAATCGCTTAACAAATAACGGGAAGGATCAAGTTAAAGAAAGCTCTAAAAAATTTAAAGAGAAAATTGATTTAATTATTGCTTCTCCTCTATTAAGAACTAAAGAAACAATAGAGATATTTAAAAGAGAATTATCTCTTAAGATTAACACTATTTTTGACGATAGATTAAAAGAAATTGATATGGGAATTCTAGAAGGTCAATCTATTAATACTATTTCTAAAATTTGCAAAAGCGAAGCTGATAGATTTATTATAAGTCCTGAGAATGGAGAGTGTTTAAATGATGTTAAGATTAGAGTTGGAGAGTTTTTATATGAATTAGAGTCAAAATATAAAAATAAAAATATACTAATTGTTTCTCATGGAGATCCTATTTGGATGATGCACATTATAGAAAAAGAAATGAATATCGAGCAAGCTATGGAATTCTCAAAAAATAATTATCCTGAAAATGCAGAAATAAAAAAATTAGATTTTATTCCTATTCCTCATAATGAAAACTATGAACTCGATCTCCATAAACCTTTTATAGATGAAATAAAACTAACTTGTTCTTGTGGTGGAAATCTTATAAGAGAAAAAGAAGTTATGGATGTTTGGTTAGATTCTGGGACAATGCCATTTTCTCAGGATCATTATCCCTTTGAAAATAAAGATTTTATAGACAAAGGAGATGGATATCCAGCAGATTTCATAAGTGAAGCAATAGATCAAACTCGTGGATGGTTTTATACCCTGCATGCAGTTGGAATTTTAATGAATAAAGGCAAAGCTTATAAGAATGTTGTTTGTTTAGGACACATACTAGATGCTAAAGGTAAAAAAATGAGTAAATCAATTGGTAATATAGTAGACCCTTGGACGATGATAGATAAATATGGAGTAGATACTCTTCGTTTATGGATGTATTCTGTAAATCAACCTGGGGAATCAAAAAGTTTTGACGAGAGAACAGTAAAAGAATTACATAATAAGATTTTTAACCTGCTTTATAATGTTTTAACTTTTTATAATCTTTATAGAGACAAGGATTTAGAAAAAGAAGTTGGTGTGGAAGTGCCCCAAAATTCTAATAATATTTTAGACAAATGGATTCTTTCTCGATTAAATCAGTTAAATAAAGAGGTAACTAAAAATTTAGATAGTTATAAACTTCTTGAGCCTGTCAGAGCGATTCGTGAATTTGTAGATGAGCTTTCAACTTGGTATGTTCGTCGTTCCCGTGAAAGATTAAAAGAAGGAGATATTGAAGCCAAGAAAACTTTATACTATGTTTTAAAAACTTTAATCAAACTAATGGCTCCTTTTACCCCATTTACTTCTGAAGATATTTGGCAGAATTTAAAGAACGAAGACGATGTTAAAAGTGTTCATATTGCAGAATGGCCAGAATTAAAGGAAATAGATAGTGATATTTTAGCTGGAATGAGTTATGTTCGTTCTTTTACCACTGTGGCTTTAAAAAGAAGAATGGAAATTAAAATTAATGTCCGTCAACCATTAAAAAGCTTTTCAATTAAACATAACCTCGGGCCTATTCCGTATTGGAAAGATTTAGAGATAATTTTGGCTGACGAAATTAATGTAAAGAAAATCATATTAGACTCTGATATAGAAAATAAAAATAAAAATAAAAATTATGAAAGTTATTTTTTAGATCCAGAAATTACTCCAGAGCTTAAACAAGAAGGGAATTATAGAGAATTAGTCAGAGTAATCCAAGATTTACGTAAGAAAAAAGGACTAAACCCTAAAGATATTATTATTTTGAAAATAGAGGCAAATACTTTGGGGCAAGAACTTGTTAATAAATTTAAAAATCAATTAATAAAGATTGTTAATGCTAAGGAAATAAAAATTTCTCAGACGGATGAAGGTGAAATTAAAATAGACAAATTAGTATTTAAAATTGATATTATCTAATTATGATGCCAGTTGAAAAGGTATATGGGATTATTATAGTTTTTAAGGATAAGAATGAAAATAAATTTCTTCTACTTCAGAATGTAGATAAAAATAATAAAGGCTCATGGAGTTTTCCTAAGGGTCACGTAGAAGATGGTGAATCTCCTAAAGAAACTGCTCTTAGGGAATTAAAAGAAGAAACTGGGATTAATAAAGTAAAATTTATAGAAGCTCCACTTATTCATGAAGAATATAAAATAAAAAGAAAAGGAATAATTTTTTTAAAAATAAATGAATATTTTATTGGGTTTGTTAATGATAAGAAAGTTAAGAAACAAAAAGAAGAAGTTCATAATTACAAATGGGCAACATATGAGGAAACTTTGAAAACATTTTTATCTTTTCAAAAAACTAGAATTATTGTTCTTGAACAAGCTCAAAAATATTTAGAAAAATATTGAAAATAGTTTAAATCTCTTAATCTCTTAATCTCTTAATCTCTTAATCTCTTAATCTCTTAATCTAA
>CAYNYY010000001.1:33726-42117 GCA_964401625.1 uncultured Candidatus Saccharibacteria bacterium | reverse complement strand
ATTGTAAGATTGTAAGATTGTAAGATTGTAAGATTGTTTTAATTAATAATATGGTAAAATATAGATATGAAAATAAAAAAACTTGGGCATTGTTGTTTAGTTATTGAAGAGAATGGTAAAAAGATTATGACAGATCCTGGCTCTTGGACGATAAAAAAACAGAAAGAAGAGACTAATGTTGATTTGATTATTATTACACACGAACATGCTGATCATCTCCATATTGAATCTTTGAAGGAAATTATTGTAAATAATCCTAACGTTTTGATTATTACAAATGAAGGAGTTGGGAAATTACTTGATAAGGTTAAAATTAAATATCAGGTTTTAAACAACAAAGAACCAAAAGAATTTATGGGTATAGAAATTGAAGCCCATGATTGTAAACATGAAGAAATTTATAAAGAAATAGGTCAGGTACAAAATACTGGATATTTTATCAACAAGAGATTATTTTATCCTGGTGATGCTTTTTATAACCCTAATAAATTTGTAGAAATCCTAGCTTTACCTATGGCTGGTCCTTGGGCTAATATAAAGAATTCAATTAAATATGCTCTTGAGATTAAACCTAAAATTTGTTTTCCTATACATGACGGGATGTTAATTTCTTATGGACCTAACCACAAAATACCTGAAATGATTCTACCTGAATTGGGAATAGTTTTTAAAAATTTTGAAAAAGATAAGGAAGAGGAATTCTAATGTATCATATCTATCATACAAATGCTTTTATATTAAGTTCTTATAATATAGGTGAAGCTAATAAAATATTTTATCTATATACAAAAGAGATAGGTCTAGTAAAAGCTATAGCGCAAGGTATACGACTCAATAAATCAAAACTGCGTTTCACTCTACAGAATTTTTCTTATACAAAAGTTGATCTTGTTCAAGGTCATGATATTTGGAGAGTTACATCAGCTTTAACCATAAATTCTTTTCCTTTTGCGCGTTCAAAAAAACAATCGCTTTTTTTAATTGTTCGAGTCAGTAAATTATTAGAGCGTCTCTGTACAGGAGAAGAATCCAATAAGAAAATATTTAATGATTTAATCCAGGTATTTTATTTATTAGATGATGTAGATAAAACGCAAGATTCAATAGAAGCTTTAGAGTTACATCTAGTTTTAAGAATTATGAACTCTCTAGGGTATATTGGTGAATCATCTATACTTAATCATTATATCCTTTCAGATTTCGGCAATAACTTAGCTAAAAGTCTCTTAAATGAACGTAAATTAATAATTAATCATATCAATAAAGCTTTAAATGAAAGTCAATTATAAAATTTTATGATATAATGTTTTGATATGGCAGATAAAAATTATAATAGAATAGAAGATATCAAAAGTCGTTTATACAATCGTAAAAATATAAACTCTGTTGACCAACTAGAGGGAAAATTACATAATATACAATATAAAATTGATGAAGATTGGTCTAAGGAAGATAAAGAGGATTATAATATGAAAAAAAGTAAAATGAAAAAAAAGAGAACGCCTATATTTAAATTTTTTTTTATAGGATCCATTATTTTTTTTGTGATAGCTATAGGTTTTGCTTTTTATAAATTTTCAAATAATGGAACTTTAGTTTCTAACAAGAATATTGACATTGTTGTTTTAGGAAATGCTTTTACCAAGGGGGGAAAAGATTTACCTCTACAAATCGAAATTACTAATAAAAACAATGCTGATCTAGAATTATCTAATTTATTAATATCTTATCCTAGCGGAGCAAGTAATAATATTGCAGATATTATTCGATTACCGCGTGATCCTATTGGAACAATTAAACCAGGGCAAAGGATTATTCGTAATGTAAAAGTTAAATTATTTGGTGAAGAAAAATCTATTAGAGATATTACCTTTAGTTTAGAATATCATCCCGAAGGATCTAATGCTATTTTTACTAAAATTGAAAAATATCCAGTGACCATAAGCTCGGCTCCATTATCATTATTTATTAATGCCCCTGATACAATAACTAGTGATCAAGATTTTTCTTTCAAGGTTAAAACTGTTTTAAATTCATCTTTACCTAGCGGAAGTCCTACTATTTTACAAATATCATATCCTAATAATTTTGTTTTTGAAAGTGCTGTACCCGAAGCAACCTTCAGTAATACTACTTGGAATCTTTCAAAATTGTCATTAACAAATCCAATTGCAATTACTATTAAAGGTCGTCTTGTTGGACAAAATGGAGATGAACAGGTATTCCATGCCTACGTAGGTAAATCAGATACTGATAATCAATCTGTTGTTGGTATTGTATATAATTCGTTATTACATTCAATTATAATTAAAAAGCCATTTCTTGCTGCAAAAATTTTAATCAATGGTCAAAACCTACTAAATTTTACTGCTTCCTCGGGTACTACAATTCCTGTTCAAATTTCTTGGCAGAATAATTTACCGGCGCTTGTCACTAATGCTCAAATTATAGTTGGGCTTTCAGGAAATGTTCTAGATAGATCCAATGTTGATCCAGGAACTGGATTTTATGATTCGTCTAATAATCAAATTATTTGGGACAAAAATACAACTCCTCAACTAGCTTCTATTGAACCAGGAGGAAGTGGAACTCTTAATTTCAAGATTAAATCTATATCCCTTATTGGTAATTTAACTTCTATTAAGAATCCACAAATTGAGTTGAGTGTCAGTATCAAAGGAATTCGGCCTGATTCTGGTTCAGCTTTCAAAGGTATAAATAATTTTTCTAAAAAAATCATAAAGATATTATCAAATTTCCAGATTGCATCATCGGCTAGTTATGCTTCAGGAGCTTTACCACCCAAAGCAGAAAATGAAACTAAATATGTTGTAGTTTGGACTCTTTCTAATACTTCTAATATGATTACGGGAGCACAAGCTCAATCCATACTACCTATTTATATTAATTGGGTAGGGCCTCTAACCGGAGGAAATGAAAATATCTCTTATAATAAGATAACTAGAGAAGTAACGTGGAATATCGGTTCAGTTAATCCGAATGTAGGATTTAATTCTAGTAGGGAAGCTTCATTTATGATTTCTTTAAATCCATCATTATCTCAAGTTCAAAGTATCCCGCAGCTAATGAAAAGTGTCTTTCTTACAGGAACGGATTCTTTCGCTGGAGTTCCAATCAAGAGTGAATATGGGGCAATTACAACCATGCTTCCCAATGATCCAGCTTTTAAACAAGGAGATCAACGTGTTGTCAAATAAATAATTGTATAAATGTTAAAAAGATTAAAAATGAAAATGAAAAATGAAAATTTAATGGAAAAAATAATCTCATTATGTAAACGCCGAGGTTTTATTTATCCAGGATCAGAAATATATGGGGGACTTGCTGGAATTTATGATTATGGACCTCTTGGAGTTTTACTTAAAAATAATATAAAAAAATTATGGTGGAATAAATTTGTAGAATCACGCGAAGATATGTATGGGATTGACGCTAGTATCCTTATGAATTCAAGTGTTTGGGAAGCAAGTGGTCACGTAGATACTTTTACAGACCCAATGGTTGAATGCGAAAAATGTAAGAAAAGATTTAAAGCTGATGATCCTATCGTTGGAAACAAATGTTTAGAATGTGGAGGAAAATTAGGTAAAGAAAAACAATTTAATATGATGTTTAAAACACAAATAGGTGCAGTTGAAAGTTCCGCCTCTATTATTTATCTTCGTCCTGAAACAGCGCAAGGGATGTTTGTCAATTTCAAAAATATTGTAGATTCTTTCCACCCCAAATTACCGTTTGGAATGGCTCAAATTGGCAAAGCTTTTAGAAATGAAATTACTCCGCGAGATTTTATTTTTAGGGTTCGTGAATTTGAACAAATGGAAATAGAATATTTTTTAAAACCAAAAGAATGGGAAAAATATTTTGAGTATTGGAGAAACGAAATGCTTGAATGGATAAAAATGATAGGTATAGATATGAACAAAATTCATGAACTTGAAGTAGAAAAAAATGATTTAGCTCATTATTCTAAACGTACTATTGACTTTGAGTTTGATTTTCCTTTTGGAAGAAAAGAATTATATGGATTAGCTTATAGAACTGATTTTGATTTAAATAATCATAAATTAACTTATCAAGACGAAAACACGAACATTAAAATTACTCCTCATGTTGTTGAGCCAACCTTTGGAGTAGACCGTACTATTCTTGCCCTTATACTTAGCGTCTACAGAGAAGATACAACTGGGAAGGATATAAGACCATATTTGGCATTTAACCCGTCTGTAGCACCTATTATCTGTGCTGTTTCACCATTATTGAAAAATAAACCAAAACTTCGCTCCTATGCTCATCTAATTTATAAATTACTTAAAGATGAGTTTGGACGAGTAATGTGGGATGATAATGGTAACATCGGTAAACGCTATAGAAGGCAAGATGAAATTGGTACACCCTGGTGTATTGTTATAGATTTTGATACTCTAAATGATGATTCTGTGACTATTCGTGAACGCAATACAAGTAAGCAGGAAAGAATCAAGAAAGAGAGAATTATTAATTATATAAAAGAAAAATTATAGATAATCTAACCATATAAATATATAGAAATTATGGTAAGATAACTTTATGCAAAAAGCTAAAAAGAAAATATTTAAAAATGGGTTAAGAGTTTTAACTGTACCAATGAAGGATAATCCAACTGTAACAGTTTTAGTTTTAGTTGGAACAGGGAGTGATTTTGAGACTAAAGATATAAATGGAATTTCACATTTTTTAGAACATATGTGTTTTAAGGGTACAACTAAAAGACCTACAGCTCAAATAATTTCACATGAATTAGATGCTCTTGGTTGCCAATATAATGCTTTTACTGGTCATGAGTATACAGAATATTATGCCAAAGGAGATGCTAAAAAATTTAAAAAGATTTTTAATATTATTTCTGATATTTATTTAAATTCAACTCTACCAGAAACTGAAATGGAAAAAGAAAAAGGAGTTATCATTGAGGAAATAAATATGCTTAAAGATATTCCTCAAGATCAAGTTCAGGATTTATTCGGAAGAGTTTTGTATGGAGACCAACCAGCTGGTTGGTCTATTACTGGTCCAAAAGAAAATATTATGAAAATGAAACGAAATGATTTTATTAAATACCGACAAGAGCATTATGTTTCAAGGAATACTCTTATAGTTGTTGCAGGTCAAGTTGATTCTCAAGAAGTTTATAAAGAGGTCCAAAAGCATTTTTCTAATATAAATATTAACAAACCACTTAAAAAGCAAAAAACAAAGATAATTCAAAGTAAACCTAATCTTCTAATAAAGAAAAGAGGAACAGACCAAACTCACTTTGTTCTAGGAGTTAGGACTTTCCCATTGTTTGATAAACGTAATCCTATACTTTTAGTACTTTCAGGAATTTTAGGCATTGGAATGAGTTCTAGATTGTTTACTAAACTTCGTGAGGAAATGGGGGTAGCTTATTATGTAAAAGCTTACAATGAAGCTTCTTTAGATTATGGTTCTTTCCAAATAACAGCAGGAGTTAATAATAATAGGGTATCAGAAGTTATAAAAGAAATTATACAGCAATGTAATTTATTGAAAGAAAAATCTATTAGTCGACGAGAATTTGAAAAAGTCAAATCTTTTTTAATTGGTAATATTAAATTATCACTTGAAGCGACAAATGATATTGCAAGTTTTTACGGGATGGAAGAGCTAATGCAAAAAGAAGTAAAAACACTTGAAGATAAAATTAAACAAATAAAAGCTGTTAAGATAGAAGATATTAAGAAAATAGCAAAACTAATCTTCAAAAATAAGAATCTTAATTTAGCTATTGTTGGACCAGTAAAGGACAAAAAGGCAATTAGTAATATTCTCACTTTCTAGCTCTTGAATATCGTGCTAGAATACTAATATATGAAAGGAGAAAATAGGAATTTCACCGTGAATATATCAACAGGAACCTTATTTAAGGTTGTATTGTTCGGGTTCTTTATATTTTTTATTATCAAATTGAGAATCTTAATATTTGCTATATTAACAGCAATTGTTATAGCTTCTTTTGTTGGATCTGCTGTTAATAGGCTTAAACCATACATTAAGAATCGGACCTTAGCTGTTTTTCTAATATATAGTCTTATAATTCTAATTTTCGTTGGATTGTTCTCTGTTTTTATTCCAGTTTTTATAAATGAAATGTCAGCTTTGGTTGGTCAACTCGGCAATTATATCCCTAATAATAGCGTATTAAATAGTTTTCAAACGACAACTATTTCTGGAGCAAAAAATATAGTTGGAACTATTTCTAAAAATGCTTCGCTCCAAGATGTTATAAAAAGTATTCAAAATTTTGTTGATACATTCTCTGGGGGAATGATCGATGTTATTGGCAATGCTTTTGGCGGAGTATTCAATCTATTCGTTGTTGGTATTATTTCATTCTATTTATCTATCCAAGAAAATGGAATCGAAAACTTTTTACGGATTATAATTCCTGGGGAAGAGGAAGAATACATTGTTGATCTATGGAAAAGAACTGAGCATAAAATAGGATTATGGTTACAAGGACAAATGTTACTCGGATTAATTATTGGGGTTTTGTCATATTTAGGTATGACTATTATTGGTGTCAAATATTCATTGGTATTATCTTTGATAACCGCTATTTTTTTACTTGTCCCATTTGGAATATTTATAGCCTTAGCAATTGCAGCAGTTTTTGCCTATATTAATGGTGGAGTTACTATAGCCGTTCTTACTATTTTGCTTTATCTCGTTCTGCATCAATTTGAGAATTATTTAATAGCCCCACTGATTGTTAAAAAAATCATTGGAATTTCTTCCTTAGTCGTTATCTTAGCAGTTTTAGTTGGAGCTAGTCTGGCTGGAATTTGGGGTGTCATATTAGCAGTACCGTTTGCTGTAGGATTGTTTGAAATTTTTGATGATATTGAAAAGAAGAAAATTTTAACTCGTAAAAATTAATATGTCTAAATCATTTTATCTGACAACTACTCTTCCTTATGTTAATGCTCCACTTCATATGGGACATACTCTTGAATTTATTAGAGCTGATGTTATTGTTAGATATAAAAAAAATTTAGGTTATGATGTTTATTTTAATACTGGAACAGATGAACATGGCTTAAAAATTTTTGAAAAAGCAAAGGAAAATAATCTATCAAATCAAGAATTTGTTGATATTGGTTTCAAAACTTTCAAACAACAATTAAAAATGTTTGGAGTTGTTAAAGATATTCACTTTATTCGTACAACAGATAAAAATCACGAAAAAGCAACTCAAGAATTTTGGAAAGTAGTTGATTCTAATGGTTTTATTTATAAAAAGAATTATGAAGCCCAATATTGTGTTGGTTGTGAAAGTGAAAAGACTAATAGTGAATTAATCAATAATGAATGTCCAGAACATCCAGGTCAAAAGCTTAAAATAATCAATGAAGAAAATTATTTTTTTAGATATTCACAATTTAGAGATAAACTTCTCAAATTTTATGACGAGGATCCTAATTTTATTATTCCAGATTTTCGTTTTAATGAGATTAAAAATTTTGTAAAGGAAGGATTGCATGATTTTTCAATTTCACGGCTAAAAGAAAAAATGCCTTGGGGTATTCCTGTACCAAGAGATGATACACAAGTGATGTATGTTTGGTTTGATGCACTAGTTAATTATATTTCTACTTTAGGTTGGCCTGATTATATGGATGATTTTGAAAAGTATTGGATGAAAGGAAGTCCAACTCAGTATTGTGGGAAAGATAATACTCGCTTTCAAGGTGCCATGTGGCAAGCAATGTTGATGGCAGCAGGAATAAATAATTCTCACCAAATAGTAGTTAATGGATTTATAACTGGTGAAGGGGGAATTAGGATGTCTAAAACTCTTGGGAATGTAGTAGACCCAAGAGATATAGTAAAAGAATATGGAACAGATGCTTTGCGTTACTTTTTATTAAGAGAAGTAAGTAGTTTTGAAGATAGTCCTTTTACCTTAGAAAGATTCAAAGATGCCTATAATTCAGGTTTGGCAAACGGATTAGGGAATTTGGTTTCAAGAGTTATGACTTTATCGGAAAAATATTTAGAGAAAAGTCCAGAAATTCCAGAGAAAACAGATTTTACAGAATATTTCAAATTATATGAAGATTTTGATATTAAAAAAGCTATGGATTATATTTGGGATAAAATACAAAATCTTAATAAAAAGATACAAGAAGCAGAACCATTTAAGGTAGTAAAAATTGATGAGGAAAAAGGAAAAGAAATTATAGAAAAATTAGTTTTAGAATTATATAAAATTGCGCAGATGTTAAATCCAGTAATGCCAGAGACTTCATTAAAAATACAGAAACTTATTAAAGAAAATAAAAAACCAGAGAAACCCTTATTTTTAAG
>CAYNYY010000001.1:0-33626 GCA_964401625.1 uncultured Candidatus Saccharibacteria bacterium | reverse complement strand
ATGCCTAAATATATAGATATACACGCCCACATTAATTTTGAAATTTTTAAAGATAATAAAGATGAAGTTATTCGCCAAACACTTGATAATGATACTTGGGTAATTAATGTTGGTACTCAGCTTACTACATCAAAAAAAGCAGTAGAGATGACAAATAAATATAAAGAGGGTGTTTACTCAACGATTGGACTTCACCCTATTCACACTGGTGCTTCTTACCATGATAAAAATGAACTTGGTGATGAAGGGAAAGAATTTACTTCACGAGGAGAAATTTTTGATAAAAATAAATATAAAGAATTAATAAAACTTGGAAAGGTTATTGGTATTGGAGAATGTGGACTTGATTATTATCGCTGTACACCAGAATCAGTAAATAAACAAAAAACTGCTTTTATTGAACAAATAAAACTTGCGGATGAACTTAATTTACCTCTTATGCTTCATATTCGAAATAATTTTAAAGATAAAAATCATAATGCATATTTTGACGTCTATGAGTTATTAGAAGAATATTCAAAATCTAAAGGTAAATCCTCAAAAACGGGAGTTGTTCATTTTTTTGCTGGTAGTGTCGAAGATATGGAAAGATTTATTGATTTAGGTTTTTTTATTTCTTTTGCGGGACCTATCACATTTCCACCTAAAATAGAAATTTGTGATTATGAAGAGGTAATTCGTCAAACTCCTTTAGAAAAGATTATGGCTGATACTGATTCCCCTTATGTTGCACCTGTCCCATATAGAGGTAGACAGAATAAACCAATTTATGTAAATCAAATTGTCAAAAAAATAGCTGGAATCAAAGAATTATCTGAAGAAGAAATGGCAAAAATTATAGTTTTGAATGTTAAACGTCTTTTTGACATCTAATCTTATATTTGTTAGTATAATAGTCATCTTGTTTATTCTAACCCTGAAGTTAGAATACATATCATTTTTATTAGTGAGTGAAGGTCCGTGGCAAGATAATATTAAAAATAATAATTACGTATTTCGTATTAAAAAATGGAAGAAGAAATTAAAGAAGCTCGTAAGGGTATTTATGAAGTTGGATATATAATGGTTCCAACAATTGCCGAAGAAGAACTTGGGGCAGAAGTTACAAACTTTAAAGACTCATTTTTAGAGCAAGGAGCAGTTTTTGTGTCTGATGAATATCCTCAGATGATTGAATTAGCTTATGAAATGACTCGTTCAATAAAAAATAAGAATCAGAAGTTTTCTAATGGTTATTTTGGTTGGGTTAAATTTGAGTGTACAACTATACAATGTAAAGTCATCAAAGATAATTTAGATAAAAATGAAAAACTTATCCGTTATCTTTTAATTAAAACTGTTCGTGAAAGTACTTTATCTTCAAAACGTTCATTTGGAAGGCAAGATGGCTCAAGAAGAAAGACTAATATAAAAAAAGATGGGGTAGTTAAAAAGATAGATGAAAAAGTTATTGATAAAGAAATTGAAGCACTTGTGGTAGAATAGTATTACGTAACTCATTTAAATTTAGGATTATCATATTTAATGAGTAAAATATAAAAAATTAGTCGAAAATATAATCAAGTAGATTTTGATTAAACTTATTATCTACTTCTAATAGAATGTATTTAAATAAAGCATTAATTATAGGAAATATTACTCGTGATCCAGAGCTTAGAGCTATTCCTTCAGGAGTAAAAGTTTGTAGTTTTTCGGTTGCAACAAATAGAGTTTGGAAAGACAAAGAAGGTAATCGTCAAGAAGCTGCTGATTTTCATAATATAGTAGTGTTTGGTCGTCAAGCCGAAACTGTTGCTCAATATATGCGAAAAGGTAGTCAAGTTATGATTGAAGGTCGTATTCAAACAAGGTCTTGGGATGATGCAACTACTAGTACCAAGAAATATAGAACTGAGATTGTTGCTGATCGAGTCCAATTTGGTTCATCTAATTCAAATACTCCCAAAAACAAAGAAAGTTCTTCAAATATTGAACAGGATTCAAGTAAAGAGAGTGAAGACAAGCTAGATACAATTGAATACCCAGAAGAACAAATTAATGCAGAAGATATACCTTTTTAAAAATTATTAATTCATAAATCATAAAATGAAACAAGATTATTTTTCATCAAACAACATAAAACATATTGATTATAAAGATGTAGAGTTACTTCGTCGATTTTTAACTCCTAGCGCCAGAATGATTGCACGTCGTCGTACTGGAGTTACAGCTAAGAATCAAAGGAAACTTGCTAGAGCTATAAAGCGTTCCCGATTTATGGGGTTACTTCCTTATATTGCTAAATGAAGATTTTTATAAAATTTTCCGGGAAGAAAAACTTTGATCTAATATTTTACCCTTATGGTCACGTTTTAGTTTAGTTACATAATAGAGTCCAGATAGAATTATTATTCCAAGGAATATAAAGATAGATTTAAATGGAAAAAAGAAAAAGACTGAAGTTGCAATTAAAGGAGCTATTACATAAGAAAGAGGAAACATATCTCTAAATAATCCGAGTAGATAGGCTTCTTTTTCTCTGACATGAGTAAAGAAGTAGATTTCGGAAGTCGTTTCAACCATAGTAGCTCCAACTCTGGTTATAAATAAAATTAAAGCCCATAAGGCAATATTTTTTACATTTATTGCAGAGATTGAAATAGTAGAGAGACTCATTATAATAAGACCTATAGTTAAAAGTTTTCTTTTTTCAATATTATATTTGTCAATCAAAATCCCTATTGGAAATCCAAAGAGGATAAAAGGCATAAACATTATAGTAAAAATAACTCCTATTTGTTCCCAATTAAAACCTATATATTTGTAAAGATAGATAGGGATATAGACAACCATTAAGGCATAAAAAAATTGTAAAATAAAATCTATAATAAAAATAGCTGAGATATTGCTATTAGTTTTTAGGTAACGATAAGCTCTAAGGAAAGGAGTTCTCTCATATTTTTTGTCTTTAAATGTTTTAATTGAAAAAACTAAACCTAATGTCATTATAGCCATAGCAACAAGAGCTATAATATAAATTATTTTATAACCACCTGAATTCGAAATTAACAAGCCAGTTATTAAAGGAGAAACCACCCAAGCCATATTTGTGATAGTTAAGTAAAGTCCACGAGTTTTACCAATTGCACCTGATTTACCAAAATGCTCTATGAATATATCTATACTTAGGAATACTAAAGTATTTGTAATTGATAAAGAAATGAAAGATGCTCCAATAACGAATTGATTATGAGAAGTTATCAATCCAACTAAAGAAAGCATATTTATCACTAGAGAAACAAGGATGAATCGGCGATTTCCAAAATGTTTAAGGATGTCTGGGCTTGTGGATAATAGAATTAAAGTTAAAATTGCTGCTGCTGTATAAAGTAGTCCAACATAATCTACTGAGAAGAAATTTGTTAAGAATGTTGAGTTTACATATGCTGATAATGCAATATGTAGAGAAAACAAAAATGATAATATATAGATTCTTTTTATTTTTGTTATATTTGTCATCTACTTAAACACTTAAAACTACTGGTATAACAAGGGGTCTTTTGGCTGTTTTTTGATAAAGAAATTTTGAAATATTATCTCCTAAAGCTGTTTTAATTAAATCAAAATTAATTGGGTGCATCCCTCTAGTTTCATCTTCTATGGTTTTCTTGATTATTAAACGAACTTGATGAAGTAATTCTTGATTTTTTTTCAAATAAATAAAACCACGTGAAATAATATCAGGAGATTTCTTAAGTTTACCATTTATAGAATCAATTGTGGCTATTAAAACAAACATTCCATCTTGAGATAACATCTGTCGGTCACGAATGACAATATCCTGTTCATCACCAACAGAAAAACCGTCAACCATCATTGGTCCAGAAGGGGCTTTCTCTTTTCTTAATATCATTTTTTGGCCCTTATTTATTATTTCTATAATTGATCCATTATCGGGGACTATTATATTTTCTGGAGACATTCCCATAGCAACCGCAATCTCTTTATGTTTAACAAGCATTGAGTGCCAACCATGAATTGGTATGAAGAATTTAGGATGAGTTTTCCGATGAAGCCATTTAATATCTTCTTGATTCCCGTGACCTGTAGCATGAATGAATTCTTCGCTAGTTCTGTAACTGATTATCCTAACGCCATGTCTAGCTAAATTATCTTTAAGGTGCTGAACTGAAATTTCATTTCCAGGTACAACAGAAGCTGACAATATTATTGTATCTCCTTCTCTTATTGTGAATTTTCTGTGAGTTTTATTCGCTGCTCTATTGAGGGCGGCAAATTCTTCTCCTTGAGCCCCTGTCATTAGAACTATTACTTTGTTAGGTGGATAATTATCAGCATCTTCCACCATTATAATTGTTCCTTTTTTAGGTTTAAATAATCCAGCTTGTTCACAAATTTCCATATTTGTTTTGAGAGATCTTCCATCTAAAACAACTTTTTTGCCGAGAGATTCAGCTATTTCTACTATTTTTACTAAACGGGTAATATGTGAAGAAAAAGCAGCAATAATTATTCTTCCATTTATTTGTTTAATTATTTTTTCTAATCCTTCATGAACTTTTATTTCAGGTAAAGCGAATCCTTCGTTTTCTATATTCGTGGAATCAGTTAATAATAAAAGAACTTTCTCTTTATCAAAAAATGCGTATTCCTTTTCTTCCTTCTCTGATACTTTCCCATCAACTTGATCTAATTTATAATCTCCTGGAGTAACAATTAAGCCATATGGTGTTTCTATGATAATTCCCATTGAGTCTGGAACTGTGTGGGTCACAGCAAAGAATCTAACTCTTATTTCCCCAGCAATAATGATTGAATCTTTTTCTACTACATGTAATTTCAGAGCCGGTAAATGAGAAAATTCTTCTTGACGTTTTTTTATCATTAGAATAGTTAAATTCCTTGAATAAATAGGAGGATTACCGATACGATTAGCGACAAGGGGAATGCCGCCAATATGGTCAAGGTGTCCATGAGTTATGAATATACCTCGTATTCTGTCTTTACGTTCTTCCAAATAGGTTGTGTTAGGAATAATGTAATCAATTCCAGGAGTATCTTCTGTCTTAAATTGCATCCCAGCATCAATAATAATAATATCATTACCAATTTCTATAGCAGTCATATTCTTACCGATTTCTTCAACACCTCCAAGTGGTATGATTCTAATCACATCTTTCTCTGGAATGGGGATAAGGGTTTGTTTATTTTTAGAAATTTTAGGTATTTCTTTCAAGATTGAAATTGGGGTTTTAAGTCGACGAGGACCTCTTCTGTTTCCATATTGATAACTACTACGGTTTGTTCTAGTTCTAGTATCTGCCGAAAAAGCTTTTTTTGATACTGTATTTTTTTTATTCTTTAATATTTTAGGATTAGAATCATCTGTGTCATCAATTTTATTTATAACACGTATAGTATTATTTTTAATTTTTCCATGATAAGTAAAATCACGAGTATTTTTATGTTTTTTGTTTTCTAATTTTTTATTTATTTGATTCATGTATTGTAATTATTATTTTTTAAAGATTTTCCAAACACGTTCTTGATTTGCATACCATTCATAAATTGAAGTGAAACGGTCCGAAGAAGAATCTAGTGAGTTAAGATTTATATTATTTAATCCCTTAGAGGTGGCATATAAATATTTTGGTGAATAAATTAATAAGGCTGGTAAATCCTTATTAAATTCAGTTATAAATTCTTTATATTGAACAATTCGGTCCTTAGGGCTTATTGTTTTTTGAATTGATTCAAGTATTGAATCTGCCTTTTTATTATCATACATCGCTATATTCAATCCCGGATCCAATATTTGAGATGAATGCCAAAAAGAAAACAAATCGGATTCATGGTTTATTACTTGTCCGAAAAATAAAGCTTCATAATCGCGTGTCCGTATTAACTGATTCAATTGCCCCGTTTCATAGATTTTTATATTAACTTGTATACCAATAATTGCTAGTTGATTCTTTATAAGTTCAGCAGCGTGTTTGAGCTCAGGTGTATTACCTGTTGTTAAAGAAAAAGCTAATTTAATTATAGGGCCATTATTAACTTTTATTTTTTCTGTAATAATTCTTCCTCTAATTTTTCTAGTTCTAGTTTTAATGGTAACACCTCCCTTAGTCATTACCCCGTCTTTTCTTAAGGTCCAACCGGCTTTTTCTAAAATAGCCTTTGCTTGGAGAATATTAGCATTTTTATAGCTAGCTGAATTAGTATTATCAGGAAGCATATTTTCTGGAATTGGATTATGAATGACTGTTCCATATCCATCTAAAACTTTATCAACAATTTTCTCTCTATCAATAGCTTTGTCCATAGCAAGAATAACATTTTTATCATTCAAAATTTTGTTATTATTAGCATTAAAGAAAATACCGAACATACGGGGTAGGGTAGTTGTATGTATTGTATAACCAGCTTTCTTTATAATTTCAGCATTTTCTGGACTGATACCACCTGCTTGATCAATTGAATGAGATAACATCGCTTGAATTAAATCTTTTTCGTTGGGATAAGAAATAATTTTTATATATTTTATATGAGGAACTCCTAAGGTAAAATTTTTGAATCTTCTCAGTATATATTCTTCTGGAAACCCATTGTTATTTTTTATAATAGAACTAATTTCATACGGACCCGAACCTATAGCTTTGATATTTAGAGGAGATAAACTAAATTCTTGAGTACTGACATTCTTCCAGATATGGAGAGGTAAAATTCCAATTGTCATATTATCCATAAAGGAGATGTAAGGCTTTTTGAGTGTAAAAACAACGGTTCTCTCATTCTTCTTAGTAACACTTATTCCATCCCATCCATTTTGGCGTGGACTTTTAATGAGAGGATCTTTTATTTTATTTATTGTAAAAATCACATCATCGGCTGTTACTTTTTTACCGTCTTGAAATTCTGCGTCATCTCTAATCTTGAAAGTATAAATTAAACCATTTTTGGAAATTGTATAAGATTTTGCTAAATCTGGAATAAATTTTCCATCTGTAGATTTTCGCATTAAACCACTATAAACTATTGAGGTAATATCTTTATCTGCCCCTGATAAGGCTAAAACTGGATTAACTAAGGTTGGCATTCCAACAATTCCTTCAGTCAGACTCCCTCCATCAGTTGGAACGTTAACCATGAAATCAGAATTGATTTTACCGAGAATAATTATTGTGGTTACTATTGCTATTAAAATAGCTATTCCAAAAACGAATAATTCTTTCTTCGAAAAAGAAGCTATAGCTTCCATAAACTCCTTCTTTTTTGGAACACGAAATTCTTTAATAAATGTTAGAAATCTATGCATAAATGCATTATATATTTAATTAATTTTTAGAATCTAGTTGGAACCTAGATTATTTTATAATTATTGCGATGAAAGAAGATACAGCAAATAGAATACTAATAACTATAGTTGTGACAAATAGGAATTTATCAAATCCACGTCGTGTATGATACAGGCCTTCTCCATCACTACCTCCAAAAATTCCACCAGCTCCAGCATCTGATTGCTGTACTAGTATAACTATAATTAAAATGATAGACAGAATAATCTGTATGTAAGGCAAGATATTAGCTATAATCGTCATAGGTAGAATGATACATTATTTTGATTAATTTTGCAATCAAAATCTATTATAAATTATTTCATTTTGTTCTGGTGCCGGGGAGAGGACTTGAACCTCCATGGAATTTCTTCCGCTTGCTCCTAAGGCAAGTGCGTCTACCAATTTCGCCACCCCGGCATAATCAAAATTAACAGATTTTATTCTAGCAAAAAAATAAAAAATAAGCCACATATAATTTTGAGGCCTAGGGCGGAATCGAACCGCCGTATAAGAGTTTTGCAGACTCTTGCCTTACCACTTGGCGACTAGGCCGATATTAAACTTTTAATTAACTTTATCAATCCTAACTTTTCGAAAGTAATTCGTCAATTCTTTGACGATTTTTTTCGCCTTCATCAATTTTAACCTCAAGATATGGAAGGGGATTGATATTCATACTTTTTATTATAGATTTACGAATTTCTCCAAGATTACGGCGAATAAAACCATAAGCAGCAGCTTCTTTTTCTTTAGGTAACACACTGATCATAATTATTGCTCTTTTTCTGTCCTCCGAAAGAATTACACGAGTGATAGTTATTAAAGAAGTATTACCAGCGATTCGTTCAATATAAGTTGCCGATAATTCTTTTATCTGATTTGATATTTTTTCTCCTCTATATAATGACATTCTATTTTATAGTTATTATAAAAGCTTCTAAAACGTCACCCGAAGATATATCTATCTTTGAATCAATAAGAATTCCACAATCTGAACCTTCAAGGACTTCTTTGGTTTTAATTTTATTTTGTTGAAGTTCAATAAGTTTTCCTTTTCCTATTTCAAAATCGCGTCGCATTATTCTAACTTCACTTCCAGATATAATTTTCCCACTAATTACTTTTCCTCCAATGACTCTTTTGTTTTTCGTTGAACTAAATATCTTCAATACCTTTAGAGACCCAATTACTTCTAATATCTCTACTCTAAATCGGCGTTCCTCAGCAATTTTTTTTAACCAATCTGTTAATTTATAAATAATATCAAATGTTTGAACATTTACCTTAAGCGATTCGTTTAAATTTCTAGCGCCACTCTCAATTTTAACATTAAACCCAATTATTATTCCATCCTTATCAACGCTGGTCATTTTAAGGTCTGATTCTCCAATCGGACCAACTCCACTATCTATAATATTAAATGAAACTTCCTCACTATTTAATTTTTTAATTTCTTTTTCTATTGCTTCAAAACTACCCGAAACATCTGTTTTTATTACGAGATAAATTATTTTAGTGTTCTTGTTAATTTGTTCTTTATCTTTACCCTTATTTGAAGATTCCTCTTCTTTAATAAAATTAACATAAGTCTCAGCTTCTTTTTTAGTGTTAAAAGATTCAAAAGTACTTCCAACTTTAGGTATAGAATCAAAACCGACGATAGAAATAGGCGAGGAGAAGGTAGCTTCTTTAATTGAATTACCAAGAAAATCTTCCATAATACGTGTTGGTACGATTGAAGTCTCACAAGCTATAAACATTCCTGATTTAATTGTTCCATTTTTAATAATACAAGTAGCTGATATACCTCGTCTAGGTTCTCTATTTGATTCTATTACTATACCTGTTGCATTCGTATTAGTATCACCAGTAAATTCTTGTAAATCAGCAATAAGCAAAACCATATCAAGTAATTCATTTATACCAGTTCCTTCTTTTGCTGAAATTAAAACAAAAGGTATATCTCCTCCCATTCCTTCCAGATAAATTCCTTTTTCTGAAAGCTCATTTTTTACCCTTTCAACATCTGCATTAGCTTTATCAATTTTATTTATAGCTATGATATATGGAATTTTATTTTTTACAATAGTTTCATTGGCTTCTATTGTTTGGGCTTTTACTCCATCTTCAGCTGAAATAACTAGAATAGCGATATCGGCTGTTTTAGCTCCACGATTTCTCATTTTAGAAAAGGCTTCATGTCCTGGTGTATCTAAAAATGTAATTAGCCGAGGCTTATTATCATTTGTTTTAGATTGAATTTTATGTGTGACTTCATAAGCACTAATATACTGAGTTATTCCACCGGATTCTCCAGCTACGACATTTGTTTTACGTATATAATCAAGAAGGGTCGATTTACCGTGATCAACGTGTCCCATTACAACAACAACAGGAGAACGCATCACAATATGTGGTTTTAATTTTTCTTTAGACATTTTTTTATTTAGATTGTTCTAAAACTCCCTTTTCTTCTTCTGTAAGTTCAAATTCGGATTTACCATTTTTAATAGGTTTAGCAAAAATACTCATTCTATCACGGGCATAAAGACTTGATATAATTACTCCATCACCTAAATCATTTAAAAAAGAAATAGCAAAACTCTGATTACCTCCAGCATCAATAAACGGATTAAAACGAATAGCTTTTATATTACGAATAGATTTATCTAATCTATTATCATTAATAATTAAATGTTCTTCAATCTGTTTTTGGGATTTTTTAATTTTAGTAATTTCTTTCCCAATAGTAATCATAATATCTTCTAAATTTTTGGCTTTTGTTCCTGTGAAAAATTTTCTTAATCGATATTCAGTTAAGATAACCCATAACAAAATAATTGTAGTAATTACCGCTAATATATAAACTAAGATAGATATACTCATAACTTAAAAGAGTATATACCAGTAAGGGGTTTTTTACAACTATTATGATATAGTGTTTATAAGTAAGAGATGAAAACACTTAAAGACAATAAAAAAATATATTTAGATTATGCTGGAGCGACCCCCATGAATCCCCTAGTTTATAAAATGATTTCTTCATACCAAGAACATTATTTTGCGAACCCCAGTGCTGTTTATGATTTAGGGGTTGAGGCAAGAGGAGTAATTAATGAATCTAGATTAACAATTTCAAAATTAATTGGGGCTCATTCGGATGAGATTATTTTTACTGGTAGTGGTACAGAGAGTGACGCCTTGGCAATTGTTGGAGTCGTTTTAAATTATAAAATACAAAATATAAATAAAAATTCAAAAAAAGTTATTCCTCATATTATAACAACAAAAATAGAACACCCAGCTGTTTTAGAAAATTGTCGTTTTCTTGAAAATTTAGGATTGGCTCAAGTTACTTATATTTCTGTGAAGGAAAATGGAATTATTGACCCAAAAGACATAAAAGATGCTCTAAAACACAACACAATTCTTGTTTCTGTTATGTATGCTAATAATGAGATAGGAACGATTCAACCAATTAAAGAGATCTCAAAAATCATTAGACATTTTAAAAAAATAAATTTAAAAAACCAACCCTTGAATTCTGAATTTCCTTTATTTCACACGGATGCTTGCCAAGCTATAAATTATTTGCCAGTAGAGAACATCGAAAAACTTGGAGTAGATTTATTATCATTTAATGGTTCCAAGATTTATGGACCTAAGGGTATTGGAGTTTTATATAAAAAAAGAAATGTTAAACTTTCAGCCTTATATCAAGGTGGTGGGCAAGAATTTGGATTAAGATCTGGTACAGAAAATGTGTCCTATATTTTAGGTGTAGCTATTTCTTTAGAAGAAACCTTCAAAATTAAAAAGAAAGAATCTCTTCGTTTAATTAAGTTAAGAAATTATACTATTGAAAAATTAATAAAATTAAATATATCTCCATTCAAAATAATTTTAAATGGAGACCAAGAAAAACGCCTTCCTAATAATATCAATATATCTATTTCTGATATTTCAAGTGAACTTTTAGTTATTGAATTAGACGCTTTAGGTATTAAAGTTTCAGAAAAAAGTGCTTGTCATAGTAGTGACGAGAATTCTTCTTATGTCATAAAAGCTATCCGTAAAAAGTGTAAGAGGAGGAAAAATTCAATAGAAGGTTCTCTTCGCATTTCTTTAGGAAGACCAACTACTAAAAAAGATTTAAATATTCTAGTTGCTTCACTTAAAACAATTCTCAATAAATATAAAGACTGGAAATAGTTCTAGCAGCTATGATATACTAGATAAGTATGGATATTAAAGAATTAAACAAAACGCAGTTAATTTTATTGTCATTACTTATAACATTTGTAGTTTCAATAGCAACAGGAATTGTAACGGTATCATTAATGCAACAGATGCCCAAGAGTGTTCCCAAAACTATAAATAATATTATTCAGCGTACGATAGAGAAAGTTACAACTGTTCAAGTTCCAGTACCGACTAAAAGTAATAAGGTAGTAACTAAAACACAACAAACACCATTCATAGGAGATGGTAACGTTCTAGTTTCAATTTATGCTAATGACACAGAAAAGCCAACCCCAACAACTCCAACAGTCCCAGCAACATCATCAAGTAATTCTGTCAGCTCAAATACCCCTGATACAAATACTTCTACTTCAGCAATTTTATCTGATACATCTACTACTTCAATAAATTCTTCTAATACTTCTAATTCTGTCAATAAGGGAGATTCAATCAGTTCTAAATCTTCAACTGATATAAACGATGTAAATAATACTAGTTCAAACAATAAAACAACAAAAAAAGAATCAAACAAAGTCATTAAATCACCTAAAGCTCTTGGGCAAGGAATAATTATTTCTGATGTTGGTTTAATTCTTGTTGAATCTGATATTTTGAATGGTCATACTAATTTTAAAATTACTTTGAATGAAACTTATTTTAATGTAATAATCTTGAAAAAATTTAGTAATGGTTTTGCTGTGCTAAAGATTATTTCTAAGAAAGATGAAAAAAAATTAGCTAATAAAAAAGTTAGTTCTACCACCAAGAAAGCTCCAATTTCTAAAGTTGACAATTGATAATTATCATTATAAAATAGTAATCTATCGATACTTAACAATTGATTTTAATTAATTTTTTATTTATAATTTATCATGATGCCTTCATTTAACCATTTCACAACCAAAGCAAAAGAAGCGATTCGTAAAGCTCACGAACTGGCTGTTGAACGTGGGCAAAATCATGTCAATGTTTTACATTTACTAACGGCATTATTAACCCAGGAAGATTCTTTAGTCCTCTCTATTTTAGATAAAATGGAAGTTGATACGATGCTTTTGGTTGATAATCTTCTTGAAATGATTGAACAACCAGAAAACAATAATACCCTTTCTCCCTCATATCAGATATATTTAACAAATGATTTAGCTCAAGTAATAGAAAATTCAAGTAAAGTAGCCTCAACAATGAAAGATGAATTTGTTTCAACTGAACATTTATTTGTTTCAATCTTTGAGATTCCTGGAGAAACTCGTGAATTCTTAGGTCGCTTTAAAATACAAAAAGATCAAGTTATCAGTGTCTTAGAAAAATTCCGTAGCGACAATATAAAAGGAGATAATTTTATAAGAAAGCCTAAGGTTCTTGCTAAATATACTCGTAATTTGACTGATCTTGCTAGACAAGATAAACTTGATCCTGTTATTGGGCGTGATGTTGAAATTATGCGTATGATGCAAATTCTTTCTCGTCGAACAAAAAATAATCCGATTTTGATAGGTGAAGCAGGAACAGGTAAAACAGCTATAGCCGAAGCTTTGGCAATTCGTATAGCTAAGAATGATATTCCAGAAAGCTTACGTGATAAAGAGGTTGTTTCGCTTGATTTAGGATCACTTTTATCTGGGACAAAATATCGTGGAGAATTTGAAGAACGTTTGCGTAATATAATTAAAGAAATTCAAAAATCAGAAGGTAGAATAATTCTTTTCATTGATGAAATTCATAGTATAGTGGGAGCTGGTTCTTCAGAAGGAGGATCGCTTGATGCTTCAAATATGTTGAAGCCAGCCTTATCAAGAGGAGAACTACACGTTATTGGAGCGACAACATTAAAGGAATATCAAAAACATATTGAGAAAGATCCAGCATTAGCTCGTCGATTTCAGCCAATTTATATTGATGAACCAAGTATTGAAGATTCTATTGCAATTTTACGTGGTTTAAAAGAAAAATATGAACTTTTTCATGGAATTAGGATTTCTGATGATGCGATTATTACTGCAGTTAATTTGAGCTCGCGATATATTACAAACAGATACTTACCAGACAAAGCTGTAGATTTAATAGATGAAGCTTCTTCTTCTTTACGATTAGCACTTGAAAATAAACCGATTCTTTTAGAAGATACTGATCGTAAAATTATGCGATTTGAAATTGAAAGGGAAGCTTTAAATAAAGAAATCTCAAGGGGTTCAAGTAAAAATTCTACTAGTAAGGAAACTAAAGATAGAATAAAAGATATTGATAAGGAGATTGCTAATTTAAGAGAGAAGACTCATGAGCTTGAATTAAAATGGAAAAATGAGAAAAAAGTTGTTGTAGAAATAAGAAATATCAAAAAGGAACTAGAATCTCTTCGTTTAGAAGCTGAAAATGCTGAAATGCGAGCTGATTTGAGTAGGGTAGCAGAAATTCGTTATGGGAAAATTCCTGATTTACAAAATAAACTTAGAACTAAATTATCTCGATTAAAAAGACTTCAGAAGTCACGCCGAATATTAAAAGAAGATATCACCGCTGAAGATATTGCTGCTGTGGTTTCTAGGTGGACTGGTATTCCTCTTGAAAAAATGATGGAAGAAGAAATGAAAAAATTAACTCATATGGAAGATGAATTAAGCAAGAGAGTTCTTGGACAGGATATCGCGATTAATAAAATTTCTGATGTTGTTAGACGAAGTCGAGCTGGTATATCAGACCCTAATAAACCAATAGGTTCGTTTATTTTTCTTGGTCCAACAGGTGTTGGTAAAACAGAATTAACTAAAGTCTTAGCTCAATTTATGTTCAATGATGACAAGGCTTTAATCAGAGTAGATATGAGTGAATATATGGAGCGTCATAGTATTTCTAAACTTATTGGTTCACCTCCAGGTTATGTGGGTTATGATGAATCTGGAAATTTAACCGAAGCAATTCGTCATCGCCCCTATTCTGTGATTCTATTTGATGAAATTGAGAAAGCACACCCTGAAGTCTTTAATATTTTATTGCAAGTTCTTGATGAAGGACGTTTAACAGATGCGAAAGGAAGAGTTGTTAATTTTAAAAATACCATAATTATTTTAACTTCTAATATAGGGTCTCAGTTTATTGAAAAAATGGAGAGTATCGGATTTACTAATAATACAAATAAACAAGATTATCAAAATGTCAAAAATAAAGTAACAAATAAATTGAAAGATTATTTTCGTCCTGAATTTCTTAATAGGTTAGATGAAGTTATTGTTTTTGATGTACTTTCACCTGAGGTTATTAGAGATATTGTTGATATGAAAATTCAAGTCGTTAAAGAGAGACTTTTAGCTAAAAAAGTTGACTTAAAGATTTCAGATGATGCACTTTCTTACTTAGCAAAAGAAGGCTATGATCCGCATTACGGAGCTAGACCATTAAACCGTTTAATTCAAAATAAAATTCTCAATAAAGTAGCTTCCTTTATCATTTCTAAAGGAATTAAAAAGAGAGATATAGTTTATGTAACAATGAATGGCAATGAATTATTAATTGAAATGAAGAAGAAAAGGATTAAATCAAATATCAGAATTACTAAATCTTCTATGCAAATTAAATAAAAAATATAATTTTTTATTATTTACCTTGTTTTAAGATATCTTCTATTTTCATTAGGCGGTTATATTTACAGATTCGTTCACCTCTAACCAAAGAACCTGACTTAATGAGTGGACAATTTAATCCAACAGCTAAGTCAGCAATAAATGTATCCGTAGTTTCTCCTGACCTATGAGATACGAAAGGTTTCCAATTTTGTTTTTTAGTAAGTTCTATAGCTTCAATTGTTTCAGTTACAGTCCCAATTTGATTTAATTTTATAAGAACTGAGTTTACAGCTTGTCTATCAATTGCTAATTGGATTCTTTTTACATTAGTCACCAATAAATCATCTCCGACAACTATAATATTATTGCCAATCTTTTTATTAAGTGAGCTGAATCCTTGCCAATCATCTTCTGACAGTCCATCTTCAACTAACATAATAGGGTATTTATTGACAAGCCCTTGATACCAAGATATGAGATCTTCGCTTCTCAATATCTTTAATTCTCCTTCTATTTTTAATTTATATTTAGAATCTGAAAAGAAACTAGAAGCTGCAGCATCCATACCAATTTTTACTTGATTAGTATTATATCCAGCTTTTTTTATTGCTTCTTCCATCAAATTTAAGGCTTCTTCATTAGAAGAAAGTCTAGGAGCAAAACCACCTTCGTCTCCAATACTTACTCTATATCCTTTTTCTTTCAATACATCTTTTAAGGTATGTATAATTTCTGAGCCAACTCTAACTTTTTCCTTAAAACTTTTAAAATCAACAGGAGCAAGCATAAATTCTTGTATATCTAATCCACTATCTGCATGCTTTCCACCATTGATGATATTAAACATCGGTTGAGGTAATTCAAAATCTTTATTATTTATTAACCCTCCTAAATATTCATAAAGTTCTATGTGTTGTTCTTTTGAATTTGCTCTAGCGAAAGCCATTGAAACACCAAGAATAGCATTAGCTCCAAGACGAGATTTATTTTCTGTTCCATCTAAGTTAATTAAAAATTTATCCAAAGATTCTTGATTATATTTTTTTCCTTGTATTGCTTCAGCAATTTCAGTATTTATATTCTTTACAGCTTTTAATACTCCTAATCCCTTATATCTGGTTTCATCTTTATCCCTAAGCTCTAATGCTTCATGGATGCCAGTACTGGCTCCTGACGGAACAGAAGAGACACTAATATAATGTTTTGTAGAGAGAGACACCTCAACAGTTGGGTTACCTCGTGAATCAAGTATTTCTCTAGCTTGAACTGATATTATTTTTAACATAATTGTAATTAATTAATTATTTATATAATAGAAATATACCACATTATGGTCTATAAAGTAATCCCACTAAGAACGAAACGATAAAGAAAAAAAAGAATGCAAGCATCGCTGTTTTTAGAGCCATTCTTCTTGGTTCTCTATTTCCTCTATAATGATGAATATATTCACTATAGGTAATAAGATATGCCATCAGTCCAGCAATAATACCGAATATTATACTGACTCCTAAAAATAAAATGATTGGTAAATTCATATCGTTATTTTTTGTAAAGATTGTTCTATTTCTTTTAAAATTTTAGTTTTAGAATCTAAATTAATTTCTTGAATAGCTATTTCTGTGGAAGTTTTATCTTTCAAGGTTATACTAGTTTCTAAGGCATTCAAAACATCTGTTAACGATGATTCTGTAATTTCGTTTATAGTTAAACTATAATCCAGAACAAGCTTTTCTAGTCGTTTAGAAAAATCATACCGTGTTTTACCGCAATGACGATCAATGAGTATTCTTATTCTTTCTTTTGCTTTTTTGATAATTAATCTATGTGCTAATACTTTGGGCAATGTTCTTTTAACTAAATCAATAGTCATACCAAGTACATCTGATTGATCAATAATTTTAAATCTAAATTCTATTTCTGCAGGAAGAGTCTCTCTAATTCTAAATTGTCTATAAGAAACACCAAAAAGCTTAGAAGTAGAATGAATAATATCATCAAGTATCTTATTCATACGATTTGTAAACCGCTTTAATATTTCATTAAGTTGTATTTTCAAATTTCTTTCTTCTTCAATTCGCCACGAATTAAATAAATTCTTTATCTCTATATCAATAAATTCGTCCACCAATTCTATAAAATTATTATTCTTATTTGTTCTATGTTTTACAGCAAATTTCTCCACTTCTGCAATAAGCCAAATGATTTTCTCCTTTTTTAGTTTTTCTAAATTTTTTTCAACTGTTTCTTTCTGTAAAACTCTAATTTCTTCGGTTAAAAGTCTAATGCTATCTATCCTTTCCTGATCAATGTCTTTAATAAAGATTTTAAATTTTTTCATTTTAACCTTCAAATCCTCGAGAGGAATATTCAAAGATTTCTTTTTAATTTCAATGAGAAGCATTTCTTCCTCAATCAGATTATTTATTTTTTGAGTTACTGAATTGAATAGGGCTTTCCCTTTTTGATTAATCAAAAATTCTTCTAAAGCATTTTCAAATGGCATTAATCCACTTTTTTTTATCTTCTCTAGATTATTTGTATTTTTACCTTCAAGAGCATTCTTAGCAGAAAGAGGGTAAATTTTTATATTATTAAAACCAGCTCTTTCTTCTATTATTTCTTTACTGAACGAAAGTGATTCTTTACAATCAATTTCACTTATTGTATCAATTTTGTTTTGGATAAAAAATGTTTGAACTACTAATTTTTTTATCTTATCTAAAAAATTAAGTTCAGCTTCAGTAATAGGCGGATCTACACTCATTAGGAATATTGCAACATCTGCATGAGGTAAATATTCATATGTGGTTTTAGTATTATGACTATGAACTGAAGCAATACCTGGAGTATCAATTATCCGTACTCCATTTTTGAGATATTGAGAAGGGTAGGTTATTTCAACTTTATCTACTTTTTTTTCATTCTCGGGGTTATGTTTTTCGGTTATATATAGAAATAAATCCTTGAGCTTGATTTCTTTTTTAGTTTCGTTTTTAAGGAAAACTGTAATTGATAATTGTTCTCCATATTTAAGTATTGTAATTATAGATGTTAATGGAATGATTGCCGTAGGTAAAAGATCTTTACCCAAGATAGCATTGATAAAGGTAGTTTTTCCACGTTTAAACTGACCTATTACAACAATAGAGAAAATATCTGCTCCCAACTTTTCCTGAAGTGATTTTGTTACAATTTTAGTGTGTTCACTAGTAGCAACTTTTTCTAATTTTATTAGATTATTAATGATATCTTCTTTAGTTTTTGAATATGTATCAAGCATGATTTAGAGATTATAATAATGCTCATTTTTTTTGTGCGCCGGGTAGGATTTGAACCTACGTAGCCCGAAGGCGTTTGATTTACAGTCAAATGCAATTGACCACTCTGCCACCGACGCATTTATTATTACTATATAACAAAATGAGTATACACGGTTTTAAAAAATTTTTCAATAATATGAAGATATGTTAATATACAGTATATGTCACAGCTTTATAGTAATTCAATTTTTTGGATAGATACTGAAAAAATTAGACCCAATCCATTTCAACCGCGTCGAGAATTTGATGAATCTCGTTTAGGTGATTTAGCTGAGTCTATTAGAACTTATGGGATACTCCAACCACTTGTTGTTACTAGAGAAGAATTTCAAAAAGAAGATGGAGGTATTGCTGTAAAATATGAACTTATCGCTGGAGAACGTCGATTGCGTGCATCTAAAATAGCGGGGCTCAAACAAGTTCCAGTAATTATTCGGGTAGGAGATGATGGTATCTCAAAGCTTGAATTAGCAATTATTGAAAATTTACAGCGAGAAGATTTGAATGCGGTTGAAAGAGCTAGAGCATTTTTTCGTTTAGTAGAAGAATTTAAATTTACTCACCTTCAAATTGGGGCTAAGGTAGGTAAGAGTCGTGAATATGTTTCAAATACATTGAGATTACTATCTCTTCCACAAGAAGTTTTAGATGCATTATCTGCTGGTAAAATTAGTGAAGGGCATACTCGTCCAATTTTAATGCTCACAGATAGACCAGCCGAGCAGATGGTTTTATTCAAAGAAATTATCTTTAAAAAAATGACAGTACGTGATGCAGAAAAAATAGCACGTAGAATTGCTTTTGATCGTGTTCGTAAAAAAGAATATATACCCGACCCAGAAATCACAGAAATAGAAGAGAAGTTACAAGAAACTCTTGGTACTCGCGTTCATATTGAGAAAAAAGAAAATGGTGGATTTATTACCATAGATTTCTTTACGAATGAAGATTTGCATACTATTTTAGATATTATCAAATCAGAAGCAGAAAAAAACCCAAATGAAATGTTAGAAAAATTTATTGCAACTCAAGAGAAAATAAATCCTATTAATATCTTACCTGAAACAATAAAAGAAAATGATAATCTAGATGAAACTAATTTATCAGATAATAAAGAAAAAGAAGAAATCAAAAAATCAGAAGAAGAATCTGATTTATATAATATCAAAAACTTCTCAATTTAAAAGATTTTATTTCATCTTATATTTAATTATTGCCGAAAGATAAAAATCTTTTTAAAAGGCTATTATCTTTTAGATAATTATTGATATGTTTTCTGGCTAAAGTTGTTTTTGTATATTCAAGCCATTTTGAAGATGGGTGAGATTTTTTGTTTACTTGAATATAAACAATGTCGTTATTTCTAAGTTTAGTATGTAAAGGTGCAATTTTACCATTAATTTTAATTCCTCTAATATGGTCTCCGATATCAGAATGAATAGCATAAGCAAAATCTATCGCGCTTGATTCATCTGGTAAATCTACAACATCGCCCTTAGGAGTAAATACAAATATTCTATCTCTAAAAATATCCATTTTCAGGTCCTCAACAAATTTTGTTGGTTTTTTAACTGTATCTTTCATCTCCTTTAGTTGTTCATTTAGAAATAGTTTATTCTTTTTTAGAGATTTATTTTTTTTATTTTCTTTATAAACAAAATGAGCAGCAATGCCATAAGCAGCTTCAGCATGCATATCTTGGGTTCTAATTTGGGCTTCAATTGTCCCTCCATTTCCAGTAAAAATAGTTGTATGGAGAGATTGATACCCATTAGGTTTTTTATTCGCTATATAATCCTTAACTCTTCCAGGAACAGGTTTCCACTTGCCATGAATTATTCCCAAAACTCGATAACAATTTTCAATATCATCCACAATAATTCTTAAAGCGATAATATCATAGATTTTATCTATATCCATATTATACCGTTTTAATTTAAGCCAAAGACTATATTTGTGTTTAGATCTCTGGCTTATCTCAATGATATGAATTTTTTGAGATATTAATTCTTTTCTTAACTGATTGGTAAAAATAGAAAGTTCTTCTTTATTATCTTCTGTTTTTGTTTCTAAAAGTTTTTTTATTTCAGCATATTCTTTAGGATAAGCAAAAGGAAAGGCCGCATCTTCTAATTCACCTTTTAATTTTCCCATACCGATTCGGTTTGCTAATCTTGCATGTATTTCTATTGTTTCTAGGGCAATTCTTTTTTGTTTCTCAATGTCGACATATTTAAGTGTTTTGATATTATGTAATCTGTCTGCCAATTTAATAATCAACACACGAACATCATCGGCAACAGCAATAAAGAATTTTCTCAAGCTTTCGGCATGTCTTTCTTGTCCATGATACTTTAACTCTCCGAGTTTGGTCACCCCATTAACTAAGGTAACTATTTCTTCGCCAAATTCTTCAGTTAGTTTTTCTTCTGTAGTCTCAGTGTCTTCTAATACATCATGAAGTAAGCCAGCTATAATCGATTTCACATCCATTCTAAATAAAGCTAAATTTTTTGCGGTTTCAAAGACATGAGTAAAATATGGTTCTCCAGATTTTCGTTTTTGACTATTATGAGCCTTCTGCGCAAAAAAGTAAGCCTTCTCAATTAAAGCTTTATCTTTAGGATCAATTTTAGGTATTAAATTTATGATTTCATTCAGCCTTGGCATGAATGTATTATACCTTTGTTTTCATTTATTTTGAAATTTTTTTGAGTTTTATGTTTTCGCCAGTTTTATTTGGGTTATGATTTCTGCACATCTTATCAGAACAACGTTCAGGAATGGTTTTTGTTCCTTCCATCATTAAAGATTGACATAAATAGCATAAATTCCCAGTTGGGCGAGCTTTAATTGCATATTTACATTTAGGATAATTTGAACAAGAATAGAAAATTCCGAATTTTCCACGACGCTCCATCATCTTACCTGTTTTACAAATTGGGCAAGTAATATTAGTCATTTTCTTTTTTAATTCTTCTTCATCTTCTTTAACAAATTTACATTTAGGATATCTAGAACAAGAAATAAATGTACCAGTTCCATCACGTCTTTCTCTTATAACCAGTTTACCTCCTCCTCCTTTTACTTTTTTTTCTCCACAATCAGGACACTTTTCTCCAGTTTCTTTTGGACCCTCAAGCTCTTCTCCTTCTATAGTTCTAGCACCTTTGCAGTCAGGATAAGTATTACAAGAATAAAATTTTCCAGCACGAGAAAGTTTAATAATCATATCAGATTTACAAATAGGACACTTTACGTTAATTGGTGCCTTGCCTAGATTTGTAGCTTTTTCTAATTTTTCTTTTTCTTTAACTTCTTTTTGAAATGGAATATAAAAATCTTTCAAAGTTTTTTTATAATCTCTCTTTCCATTAGCTATTTCATCTAATTCATCTTCCATATTAGCTGTAAAAGTATCACTTATATAGTTTGCAAAATTATCTTCTAAAAAAGATGAAACTACGTCTCCAGTATCTGTAGGGAATAGTGTCCTACCTTCTTTTCTGACGTATCCACGACTTTCTATAGTTTTCATAATAGATGCATAAGTGGAAGGTCTACCTATGTCACGAGATTCAAGTTCTTTGACAAGACCTGCTTCACTATATCTATTTGGCGGGAGGGTTTCTTTTTCAGTACTCATTAAGTTCAATAATTTTAATTCATCATTTTTATTTACTTCAGGTAATATTACATCAGCACCAGTTGCATTATAGTCACATTTAAGCCAGCCAGGGAAAAGTATACGAGATCCATTTATAGTAAAATCAGGAATATTTTTACTTTCTATATTTGCAGTTATTTTTGTTTTCAATAATTTTGCATCAGTCATTTGAGAAGAAACGGTTCTTTCCCATATAAGTCTATAAAGTTTTTTCTGGTCTTCATTCAAACCTGCTATCTCATTATTTATATGTGTAGGTCTTATTGCTTCATGGGCTTCTTGAGCATTTTTAGATTTAGTTTTGTATATATGTGCTTCTACATATTCTTTACCATATTTTTTATTTATTATAGCTAAAATTTGATTTACAGCTTCTTTACTTAGGTTCGTACTATCTGTACGCATATATGTTATAAAGCCTTTCTCATAAAGTTTTTGAGCTACTCCCATAGTACGAGAAGGAGAGAATCCAAGTCTAGTGCTTGCTGTTTGTTGTATAGTTGAAGTAGTAAATGGAGCACGAGGTTTTCTTTTTTGTTCTATTGATTTTAAATCTAATACAAACCATTTTTCTTTATTACCTAAATCAATAATTTTATTAACATTTTTTTCATCTCTAGGTTCTTCTTTACATATTAAAGTAATTACATTTCCTTTTTTTGTTTTAAACTCCCCTTCTATTACCCAATATTTTTCTGGTATAAATGCACGGATTTCTCTTTCTCTTTCCATTATTATTCTTAATGCAGGAGATTGTACTCTACCTGCAGAGAGTCCATAACGAACTTTTTTCCATATAATTCCAGAGAGATCATATCCTACAAGTCTATCTAGAACTCTTCTAGCTTCCTGAGCCTTAACAAGATTTTGATCTATATCACGAGGATTTTTTAAGGCTTCTATTATGGCATTTTTAGTAATTTCATGGAAAGCTACTCTTTTTATATTTGCTTTTATTTTTTTATCTTCATTTAATATTTCTTTTAAATGCCAAGATATTGCTTCTCCTTCTCTATCTGGGTCAGTTGCTAGTATTATATCATTTGTTTTTTCTGCTAGAGATTTTAACTCGCGGACAACTTTTTCTTTACCCTTAGATATTTCATAGTGTGGTAGAAAACCAGATTCTATATCTATAGCATCTTTGTTTGACTTCGGTAAGTCTCTTATGTGTCCAATAGAAGCTCGGACAATATATTCTCCTCCAAGATATTTTTCTATGGTTTTAGCCTTGGAAGGTGATTCAACAATTAAAAGTTTTTTTATCATAATTATATTAGTATCATCTTGTATATTTTTTTGCAAATGCGCAAGAACGGTTCTTGCGCATTTAAAACATAAAGTAGCAAGAACGGTTCTTGCGCATTGACAAGAAGAATCATATAATATACTAATAACTCTTTCTAATTTCTCCTAATTCTTCTTTAATTAAATCTTTTATTTCCATAATGGAAAGTAAGGCATTTGCTTTTGCTATATCCATATTAGATTCTCTAATTAATTCGTCACGCTCTTTAGGCTCTCTAAGTAATTCTATTATTTTTAGTTCCTCTTTAGAACAGTCTATATATTTATCATCACTATTTTTTTCATTTTCATTAATTTCAAATCCAAGTGCTTCTAATAATTCATCACTATCTGTAATGGGAGTAGCTCCTTGGCGAATTAAACGATTAGTTCCTTTTGAATTGGAAGATAAAGCAGAACCTGGGACAGCTAATACATCCCTATTATAATCAAGAGCCATACGAGCGGTAATTAATGTCCCAGATTTTTCTTCGGCTTCAACTATCAGCACGGCTTTTGCAATTCCAGCCATTAGTCTATTTCTTTGAGGAAATGAGTAAAGAGTGGCCTTCCAAGATGGTTCAAGTTCTGAGAGGAGACACCCTCCATTATCAACAATTTCTTGAGCTAATTTAATATTTGTTCGTGGGTGTAATACATTATTATCAAGACCTGACCCTGGAAATGAAACGGTGATTAAATTAGAATCAAGAGCAGCTCGATGGGCAATACTATCTATTCCCAAAGCTAAACCAGAAACAATAACAATAGGATAGCCTTTTAATCCATGGATTAATTTTTCACACATATCTTTACCATAGGAAGTATATTTTCTAGAACCAACAACTGCTAAATAAACTAAATCCTTAGAAGGTAATTTACCTCTCATATATAATGTTTTTGGTGGTTGCGGAATCTCAAGTAAGGGTTCAGGTATTTGCTCTGGTTTTAATTTTATAAGATCTTGCATATTAATTTTTTTAATAATAATTATTCCCTTTATCCTCGGGTAAAGGAAACTAATTTTTAAGTTTTATTAGCATTTGTCTATTGTATCATTTTTCTATATAATCCTAATATATGTTAGATATTAAATTCATTCGTAAAAATAAAGATTTAGTTAAAGCAGGTGCAAAGAAAAAACACAGAGAAGTAGATATTGATGGTCTACTCTCTCTTGACGATAAAAGATTAGGATTAATGTCTCGGATTGAGAATCTTCGTAGTGAACAAAATAAAGTAAGTATAACAATGGGAACTAAGTTAGATCCAAATATTAGAGCTCAGCTTATAAAAGAGATGACAATTGTTAAGGAAGAATTAATTGAGAAAGAAGGACGACTTAAAGAGGTGATGAAGGAATGGAGGCAAGCAATGCTTTTAGTTCCTAACATTCCAGATATTTCTGTTCCAGAAGGTGAGGGAGAAGAAGATAATAAAGAAATAAAAAAATGGGGAGAACAAACTTCTTTTGATTTTGAGCCTAAAGATCATATTGAAATAATGACAAAATTAGGAATTTTAGATCTTGAGAGAGGAGTCAAAGTTCATGGGTTTAGAGGTTACTATCTTATGGGAGATGCGGTGAACCTTTGTTTTGCTATTTGGAACTATGCTTTAGAATTTTTTGGAAATAAGAATTTTGTTCCAGTATTACCACCAGCTATTGTTAAGAAAAGTAATTTCTATGGGACAGGACACTTACCCGCTGATGTTGAAGATTACTATATTACTCAAGATGATGATGGATTAATTGCTACGGCAGAGATTCCTTTAATGGGGTTGCATTCTGATGAAATATTGCCCATTGATGAATTACCTAAAAGGTATCTTGGTTTCTCGCCATCTTATCGTCGTGAAGCTGGATCTCATGGAAAAGACATCAAAGGATTAATAAGAGTAAATGAGTTTTATAAATTTGAGCAACTTATCATTTGCGAAGCTAATCACGATTTGTCTGTTAAACTTCATGAAGAACTTAATCGTAATACAGAAGAATTTGTTGAATCTCTTGGCATCCCTTATAGAACTGTAGTTAATTGTGGAGGAGATTTAGGGCGAGGGCATGTAAAAATGTATGATATTGAACTTTGGATTCCTAAAGAGGCAAAGTATCGTGAAATTAGCTCCGCTTCCTATTTCCATGATTTCCAATGTCGCAGATGTAATATTCGTTATAGAGATAAAGAAGGTAAAATTCGTTATGCTCATTCTTTAAATGCAACAGCTATACCGACTCCTCGCATCCTCGTTTCTTTAATTGAAAATTTTCAGCAAGCTGATGGTAGTATTAAGATTCCAGAAGTTTTAGTTAAGTATTTTAAGAAAGAATTTATTTCTTAATAGATAAAAATATGAAAAATATTCCAAGGCCTAAACGTGTGGTTCAAATTAAATATAAACGCCGCATTTATATTTTACGATTATTCATCCTTTTTCTCATTTTATTTATATCAATAATAGGAGCATCTTCTTTTTTTTCTTTCAATAAAAACTTTACAATAAATAAAATCATTGTAACGGGAACAAGTATTATAAATCCAGCAGATATTATTTCTAGTGTTAATAAAGAATTATCAGGTAAATACTATGGTCTTTATAGCCGAGCAAATAGTTTTATATATCCTCAAAAAGAAATTTATAATAATTTAATCACTAATTTCTCTCGTATTAAAGAAATCTCAATTACAAAAATAAATTTTAATACTCTCCAAATAAATATTAAGGAAAGGCTAGCTTCTTATTTATATTGTGGAAGTATTATACCTGATATTAAATCACAATTAGGAGAGGATTGTTATTTTATAAATGATGATGGTTATATTTTTGGAAAAGCTCCTTATTTTTCGGGTAATGTCTATTTTAAATATTATGTAAAAATTAATAATGAATCAAATCCGATAGGTCAAAATATTTTTGAGATTAATCAATTTCATAAATTAACGTATTTTATTAAGGGTATTACCAATTTAGGTTTTAAGCCAATATATCTTGTAATAAATAAAGATGGTATTGATTCGCTTTATCTTGCTCATAAAACTGACGAAACTACTCCTAAAATCATTTTTGACACTAATAATAACCTCGTTAATATTTTAAGTAATTTAACTACAGCAATGACTAAAATAGAATTTACAAAAGCGATAAAATCAGAATATAATACATTATTATATATAGATTTACGATTCAAAGATAAAGTTCTATATAAATTTAAGTAAATTAATCTAATATTTATGATAAATTTTTGGGAAAAATTAAAAATACCTTTTTTCGTTTTGGCTCCAATGGCTGATGTTACAGACGCAGCTTTTAGACAAATTATCACAAAGTATGGAAAGCCAGATGTTTTGTGGACTGAATTTATTTCGGCTGACGGATTAATTAGTAAAGGACAAGATGCCTTAAAAAATGATTTAATTTTTTCAAAAAATGAAAAACCAATAGTTGCTCAATTATTCTCTTCTAATAAAATGAAAATGAGAGAAGCCTCTAAACTTTGTTCCAATCTTGGTTTTGACGGCATAGACATCAATATGGGTTGTCCTGATCGTTCTATTGAGAAACAAGGGGCTGGAGCAGCGATGATAAAAGATTTTAAGAAGGCAGCTGAAATAATCCAAGCTGTTAAAGATGGGATAAAAGATTCTAAGAATGATATTCCTATTTCTGTTAAAACACGAATTGGTTATAGCAAAAACCAAATAGAAGAATGGATACCATTTTTATTAGAACAAAAAATAGATGCTTTAATTATTCATGCTCGAACTCGTAAAGAAATGTCAAAAGTTCCAGCTGATTGGGAATATATAAGAAGAGCAGTTGAAATTAGAAATAAAATGAAAGTCAAAACAAAAATTATTGGGAATGGTGATATTAAAAATCTAAAACAAGGAAGGACACAAGCATTGAAAACAGGTTGCGATGGGATTATGATTGGCCGAGCTATTTTCGGAAATCCTTGGTTATTTTCCGAACTTTCAGGTAAGAAATCTATTTTTAATAAAAAGCAAACAGAAAAGAAAAATATATTTTTAACTAAAAAAGAAATTAGTATGAAACTTAAAGTTTTGATAGAGCATACAGAACTTTTTCAAAAAATTCTCGGTCGTTATAAAAATTTTTCAATTATGAAAAAACATTATAAAGCTTATGTTAATGGTTTTGATGGAGCTAAAGAATTAAGAATGAAATTGATGGAGACTCAATCGGTTCAAGAAATGAAAGATTTAATTAATAAATTTCTAAAAACTCTTTAATTTGCTATACTGGGAATATGGAAGATTCCAACATTGCTTTATATAGAAAATATCGTCCAAAAAGTTTTAAAGAAGTTATTGGACAAGATCATGTAGTTAATACTATTTCTAATAGTTTAAAAACAGGGAAAATTGCTCATGCTTATCTTCTTTGTGGTCCAAGAGGAATAGGTAAAACAACAGTTGCTCGTATTATAGCTTCTGAATTAGGCTCTTCAGCTAATGATATCTATGAAATGGATGCTGCTTCAAATCGTGGTATTGATGATATTCGGAATATTCGTGAAAGTGTTCAGACTATGCCATTTGATTCAAAGTATAAAATTTATATTTTAGATGAAGTGCATATGTTTACTAAAGACGCTTGGAATGCTCTTTTAAAGACAATTGAAGAACCACCTAATCATGTTATTTTTATTTTAGCGACGACAGAACTAGAAAAAATACCAGAAACAATTGTTTCTCGTTGTCAAACTTTTATTTTTAGAAAACCAACTGATGCTATATTATCTTCAGTCGTAACAAATGTTGCAGAAAAGGAAGGATATCAACTAGAGAATGGAGTAGCCGAACTTATAGCGCTCTTAGCTGAAGGAGCCTTCCGAGATGCTTTAGGGATTCTACAAAAAGTTATTTCATTCTCTAAAAGTAAAAAAATTGAAATTAAAAATGTTGAAATAATCACTGGTGCTCCCAATACTGTTTTAGTAAATAATTTTCTTGATGCTTTAATAGAAAATGACATTGATAAGGGTTTTGCTGTCATACAGCAAGTTAGTAAACAGAATATTGATATGTTAATTTATTTGAAAATGATCTTATCAAAACTTCGTTTTGCTTTGATGTTGAAGTATGCTCCTTCAGCCAAGAAAAATATAGAAGAAGTTATTTCTGTAGATACTTTGTTATATATAGAAAAACTTGTTTCTTCAAAATCAAAAAACATTTCTTCCAATACACTTTCTATTTTATTGGAAACCTATCAATCTCAACGCAATGTTGTTATAAACGAACTTCCTCTTGAACTTTCATTAATTAAAATTTTAAATGGCTAAAAATAAAGTTTGGGATTTAATTATTTTAGGAGGCGGTGCTTCTGGGATGATGACCGCAGCTGTTGCTTCTGGTCGTGACGACTTGAGGTCAATACTTATTTTAGAAAAAAATAAAAATCTTGGTGAAAAATTAAAAATTACTGGTGGAGGTCGGTGTAATATAACTAATGCAGAATTTGATTTAAAAATCTTTTTAAAAAATTATGGTAAAGCAGAATCATTTCTATATTCTCCTTTTTCAATATTTAGTGCTGAAGATACTTTTAAATATTTTGAATCTCTCGGTCTTCCTTTAGTAGTTCAAGCTCGTAAAAGAGCCTTTCCAAAAACAGAAAAGGCTATTGATGTCTATAAGGTTTTAAAAGAAAAGTTAGATGAAAATAAAGTTACTATAAAAAATCATTGTGTAGTAATAGATATTTTATCTGAAGGTAGAAAGATTACTGGTGTTTTAACCAATCAAGGAATTTTTACAGGTAAATCTTTTGTCTTCGCTATGGGTGGAATGTCTCATCCAGAAACTGGTTCAACGGGGGATGGTTTTAAGCTTTTAAAACAACTAGGACATTCTATACAAGATCCAACCCCTTCTGTTGTTCCTTTAGAAACTTCTGACCAATGGATTCATATATTAGCAGGGTTATCTTTGTCTTTCGTAAAAATTACCTTTTTTCTTGAATATAAGAAACAATTTTCTCAAGTGGGTAAAATTTTATTTACTCACTTTGGTTTGTCTGGACCTCTTATTTTAAATAATGCCAGTCGTGTTGGTTCTTTACTTCAATCTGGGAAAGTTACTGCTTATCTTGATTTATATCCTGATACTAATTTAGGATCTCTTGATAATAAAATAATTAAAATTTTTAATAATAATAAAAATAAATTTTTTCGGAACGTTATTAAAGAAATCAGCCCAAATGGAATGGATAAAGCACTAAAAAAACTTTTTGATTTTATAGATATTGATAAAAAAGTTCATAGTATTACCAAAGAAGAGAGAAAAAAAATAGTAAATCTTTTAAAATTTTTACCAATACATATTACAAACCTAATGGGATATGATAGAGCCGTTGTTGTTGATGGGGGAGTTTCACTTTCTGAGATAGAGACAAAAACAATGCAATCAAAACTATATAACAATTTATATATAACAGGAGATTTATTAAACATTGACAGATCCTCTGGAGGATACAGTCTTCAAATTTGTTGGACAACGGGGTATGTCGTTGGTATATCTGTTTAACTTATTTCTTATGTACTAACTTCTTTTTTATAAATTGAAACCAAGCTAAACAGTAAGCTTAATACTAATGGGCCTATCAATATTCCAACAGGACCCATCAAATAAACACCTCCTAAAATTGAGAATAAAACAAACAATGATGATATTTCTGTATTTTTTGAAAGAATATAAGGAGAAATTGCATTATCAACTATTCCTACTACTATAAGTGACCAAAGTAACAATCCTAGTGCTTGCAAGTGCATTCCAGTGAAGAATAAAAATAAGATAGCTGGAATTGAAACAATTGAAGTTCCTAAAGTTGGAACAAAAGAAGCCATACCTGCTACAACTCCCCAAACAGCTGCATTAGGGACTCCGAAAATAGTTAAACCAATTCCCATTAATATTCCTTGAATAATAGCTATTAGAAACGAACCCCTTATAATTCGATTGATTGCATCTCTCATCGTAATTAAAATTTCTTTAGTATTTTTTTCTGAAATAGGACACAAGCGAATAAAGTTTCTTTCCCAATAAGCGCCATCTTTTAATAAATAGAAAATAGTTAAAAGCATTAGAATGAACATTACTGCTGTTTTAAAAGTGGATGCAAAGAAATTGGCAAGATTATTAGATAAAGATGACGCCAATTTAGTTATTTGCCCATAAGTATTAAAAGTGAAACCACCAGGCATCATATTGTTTATATAAGTATTGATACTTTTAATAAAAGTACCAGAATCTCCAGATGCAACCATATTATGATAGACAGTTTGTATTTGACCAATAACAACTTTTCCGACAAAGAAGATAGGAATACATAGAATAATGAAAAACAAAAGAACAGTAATAGAAGAAGCTAACCAAGAAACTTTCCTTGTTATATGTTTGTTAATCCATTTATAAACTGGGTTTAAAATAACAGCAAAAGATATTGCCAAGACAATAATAGCTAAAAATGGCCAGAAAATAGCTAGAGTCAAAATAATAACTATAACTAATAATGCTGATAGAAAATATTTTTCACTCGGAATCGTTTGCATATATTTTTATTATAACATTAATAGTTAAAAATAAATATTAAATTTAGTAAAGTAGTTTGCTCATTTCTCCCATCAAGTTACGCTATACTTACCTGCTGGGAGACTAGGAATCGAACCTAGATTGAAGGCTTCAAAGGCCTCCGTCCTACCGTTAGACGATCTCCCAATAAACAAAGACAATATAGCATATTTTTTATATTTAGTATATTCAAAATTTCAAAAAGCTCTTCTCGTTTCTGTCTATTTTTGGTTGCAATCTTTATTTTTATATGTTAAGTTAGATTCAGGTCGTCTTTGTTAATTTAATTTTTTATTTTATATATATGAATCCAAACGACGAAAATACAGATACACCTGCATCAGATACACCCGTAACAGATGCACCTGCATCAGATACACCCGTAACAGATGCACCTGCAACAGAAGAAGCTACAACTGAAGAAGAAAAAACAGAAGAAGTTGCACCTGCAACTGAAGAAGGAATCCCTGCAAGTGAAGAAGCTGCAGCATAGTTTTTTCTGAACGAGTACAAATAAAGAAACTCTCCCAACTTAAAGTTGGGAGAGTTTCTTTATTTGTACTATTCTTCCATTTGAGGTTTTTCAATTGTGATAGTTTCTATTCCAATTGTTTCGCCAGTTATATGCATTACATCTTTATCTATTTTTTTGAATTCATTATTTGATTTAGTGAAATGATTTACAGCAGTTGATAAAGTATTGCCAAGTTTTTGATGGGATTGTTCATATGCTTTTAAATGATTTCCAAGTTCTCCTACACGCTTCACTATATCTTTAGCCGATTCTTCTATTTTCATAGCTTTTAATCCTTGAAGAACGGTTTGGAGATAAGCCAAAAAAGAAGTAGGGGAAACAATGATAACTTTATATTTGCCAGCAGCACGTTGAATTAGATTTTCACTATCTTCTGTAACTGACCCAATTTTATTGATGAGTAAATCATAATAAATTGCCTCGTGTGGAATAAACATAAAAGCAAAATCCATTGTATTATCTTTTGGTTTTATATACTTAGAAGTCTCAACGATCCGAGTTTTTAAATCATTTACGAATACTTTTTCTAATCGCTCTTTTTCAGCTAAATCATTTGTTTCAGAAATTCTATTATAATTTTCAAGTGAGAATTTAGAATCAATTGGAATTATTTTATCTTTTACAAAGACAACTGCATCAACTATATCTCCGTCAGGAAATGTGTATTGCATCTGATATGACCCTGGAGGCATTGTATTTTTTAGTAATGTTTCTAGATAATATTCCCCTAGAACCCCTCGTTGTTTAGGATTTTTAAGAATATCTTGCAAATTTTTTAATTGGTCGGTAAAAGAAATAACTTTTTTATTTTGTTCATCAAGACGAGTTAATCTTTCAGTGATATCTCTTATAATACTTTGTGATTGACTAGTTTGATGACGAATTGTTTCGCTGACTTCTTTTTGTGATTCGCCAAGTTTATCATTTACTGTTCGAGAAAGTTCATTTATTTGGGTCAAAAGTAATTTCATAGTTCCGTCATTATTATCTTTTGGTTTTTCTTTTAGGAAGAAGAAAAGACCTATAATGAGCCCAATAAGTATAATAAGAAAGACAATAATTAAAGTTTGCATATATTTATTTTAACATAATTTTTTATTATAATCTTATTTTCCCAAATAATGATTTAATGTGTATATCCAATCCTCATCTACTTGGTCGCTTTCTAATTTCTGCCTTAAGAGCCATTCAAGATAACCTCGGTCAGTTCGAACAACCTCCTCTAGTTTTTTTCCAACGTGTTTACCAAAATTGATAAAATTTAAAAGTGAAGGGTGAGAAGAAATTTCTATCATTTTATTTATAGCTTCTTCTTCATTTAATTTTTCAATTTTCATTATTTTTTCTTTTAATCTATCAAATAATTTTTCTAACACTAAAACATCTCCTAAAGCATCATGGGCTGTTGCTTCAACTTCAAGTTCAAGTAAATAACGTAAATATTGTAGATTATATTTTCCTATTTTTCCTTCAGGGTCAAGATATCTAGCAATCCTTAATGTGCAGATGAAATTTTTAGGAAGTATATTTTCTTTTTTAATTATCATTAAATCAAATTGGGCATTATGAGCTACAACTACAGAATTTTCATCCTCAAATAGCTCTTTAATTTTTTTATAGTTTGTACTTTCAGTAAATCTAGATTTATTTTCTACCATTTTATTAGTTATATGATGAATAGCTGAAATTTCAGGAGGAATTTTAATTGAAGGTTTGTATAACTCGCAAAAACTTTCAGTGTCTGTTTTGTAGGCAATCTGACACATCGTGTCATTTTTTGTGTTACCTGTTGTTTCTGTGTCAAAAAAGATTATTTTTTTCATGTATATATATTACCACAAAGCATAAAATATTCTTATTAGATAAAACCCAGCAAGGCTGGTAACATTATGAAACATAATTTATTTTTATCTAGTAATGGAATATAAATCTGAAAAGAGAATATGTCAAAACAAACAAGAAGTTTTTCTATTTTTTTTGCTATTGTGAACTCTAGTTATTATGATATTATATATATAGAATGAAAAGTGAAACAAAACCCAGCAAGGCTGGTAACATTATGAAACATAATTTA